>VBJE01000070.1:0-7098 GCA_005879675.1 Chloroflexota bacterium | reverse complement strand
CGGGAGGGGCGGTCGTCGGTGGAGGCGTCCACATGGGCGGCGGCGGCGTGGCGTCGTTCGACGGTGGAAGCAAGGTCTGGTCGGACGGGGTCAGCGGCCCCTGCTCCGACTCTCCCGGGTTCTGTTCTGACATCTTCGATCTACCTCCGCTCGCGACCTGGAACTCCGACGTTGTGCTCCGAGGTTGCGCGCGCGACCTGGGAACCGACTCGATGAATCCTTAGCGTTTGCTCAGACCTCTACGTTAGAGATGCATCCGTCGACTTGTCGGATGTCGCCTGGCAAACATCTCCACGTTGCGCGCCGTCGTGGCCTGTGCAACGATCGTGTTGGCCGGGTGATTCGGAAGGCGCAAGCCGGACGGATTGCCCGGTCACTTGCTTTACGCCTTGTGTCCGCAGCCTCCAGGCCCGGGGTGCATGACCGGCGGCTCGTGCGGATGGCCGGCGCGAGGTCCCACCGGCACCGCGGGAGGCGCGCTCGTGGGGTTGCCTTGGCAGATTCGCGACGCTGTGACGGAGGCCTGGTTCGCGGCGTGCTGCGGCCCGTTGCCGGCGTGGTCTTTGGCCGCGTCCTGGTCGGGTGCCACCACCACAGCGGTCGGCGCCGCCGAGATTGGAATGAGCGGACGCTGCACCGGGAGCGAGACGTGGATCGCATTGGCGCTCATCGGGGCCGATGCGTGGGCCGTCTCCGACGGCGCCGGGTTCGCGATGGCGAAGCCGACGGCAACCGCGGTCGCGGTGCCCGCCGCGGCCATCGCCGCGGCGCCTGGCCACCGTGTCGATCGGGCCGCGGCCACCCAGCGGCTGTAGCCGGCAAGCGCGAGCAGCGCGAGGGCCGAAACCCACGCTCCCGCTCCTTTGGCCGACTCCTCCAACCGTGCGAGGGCCGCCGTCAGGCGCCGGCTGACCGTCCGCGCCGACACCTGCAGCATCGCGGCGATCTCGCTGTTGGTGTGGCCCTGGAGATAGGCCAGGGAGAGGATCTGGCGGTCCTGCTTCGACAATTGCGCCAGCTCGGTGTGGACGGTGTGCCGCTGCAGCGCGGAGACGAGGTCGCGCCACGCACCGACGGCGCTGCCTCTCACCTGCCCGCCCGCCAGCAGGCGCCGCGCGACGCCGTGGCGGCCAAACCTACGACGCGGGTCCACCGCGAGCTTACGGGTGCCTCGCACCAGCCATGACCTCATCGTGCCGGAGTCTTCGACCTCTTCCGGGAGCGCTTCCTGGCCATCCGGCCAATCCGACTCGACGCGGGCCCTCAAAGTTCGCCAACGCTACTCCACCTGTGGAAAAAGTGTGACGGCTACGTTGAGTAAGCGCTGTCACCACCGGATGGCGGCCAGGAAGGCTGCCTCGCTGACTGACTCGGACATACCGAGGCTGCGGGCGAGCGCGGTCACATGCGGCGGCTGAATGCCGGCGTCGTCGACCATCGACCGGTCTGCGAAGGCCTTTTCAGTGGCTCCCGCATAGCGGACGACGCCGTGCGAAAGGACCACCGTCGTCGGGCACGATTCGCCCACGAAGTCCATGTCGTGCGTGACGACCAGGACCGCGCGCCCGAGATCGGCCAGCTGCGCCGCGAGCATGCGCAGGCGTTCCCGGGAAGGGTAGTCCTGGCCCAGCGTCGGCTCGTCGAGGACGACCACCTTCGGCTCGCCGGCCAGCGCGGACGCGATCGCGACCCATTTCCGTTCCGACAGGCCGAGGTCGTGCGGGTGGACCTCCTCCTTGCCTTGCAGCCCGCAGGCTTTCAGCGCCCAAGCGACTCCACGCTCCACGTCCTCCGCAGGCTTGCCCAGGACACGCGGGCCGAACGACACCTCGGCTTTGACGGTGCGCTCGAAAAGCTGGTCGTCCGGGTTCTGGAAGCTGTAGCCGACGATGCGGGCCATCTCGGCCACGGTCGCCGAAGCGACGTCGACGCCCGCCACGGTCACAGATCCCTGGTTCGGGCGCAGCAGCCCGATCAGCAGCTTGGTCAGCGTCGTCTTGCCGGCTCCGTTCTCGCCGACCAGGGCGGTGACTCCATCGCCGAGCGCGAGGGTAAGGCCGGGCTCGGGATAGACCTCGACGCCACCGGGGTACGCAAAGCGGACGCCGTCGAGCCGGACCTCAGGCAATGGACTTCGCGAACGCCGATGCCGCATCGCGCAGGCGCACCGGCCATGGCCGGGGCAAGGCCCGGGCGCGGGCGAGGCGCGTGAACACCGGCATGCCGACGCGCTCCTGCACCTTTTCGATGTTGAAGACCTCCTCGGGCGCGCCGTCCGCGATCACCCGCCCAGCCACCATCGCCACCACGCGCGGGCACACCTCGCACAGGGTCTCGAGGCGGTGTTCGACCATCACGATCGTCGTCCCGCGCCGGTGCAATCCATCGAGCACCTGGAAAATGGCGGCGGTGCCGGCCGGGTCGAGCTGGGACGTGGGCTCGTCGAGCAGCAGCAGCCGTGGCCGCATCGCCAGCAGGCCCGCGAGGGCCAGCCGCTGCAACTGCCCCCCGCTCAGCTCCATCGGATGCCTCGCGGCCAGGTGCGTGATGCCGGCGAGCCCCATCGCCTCCTCGACCCGCGCGTCGACCTCGGGCCTCGCCACGCCGTGGCATTCCGGGCCGAAAGCGACCTCTTCGTCCACGCGCTCGCGCGCACCCGAGACCTGCGTGAAGGGGTTCTGGAACAAGAGCCCGACCTCGGACGATCGCTCGATGACGCTGACGCTGCGCGAGTCCTTGGCCAACACCGTGACTTTGCCCTTCAGCCGTCCACCGAAGAAATGAGGCGCGAGGCCCATGGCGAGCAGGCAGAGCGTGGATTTGCCGGCGTTGGTCGGACCGGTCACGCCGACCCACTCCCCCTCGCCGATGGTCAGCGAGATGTCGCTCACGGCCTCACGTGGCGCCTCCTCGTATGCGTAACAGACGCCCTCGAGAACAAGCGCCGTCGAGCTCACCTCCACCCCACGACCCGCGCAACGATGGCGCCGGGCACCGCCACCGCCAGCAGCCATCTGAGGACACGCTGGTATGTGTTGTCCGCGAAGTCGAAGCGGGCGACGCGCTTGACCGCCAGCCCGAACCCGCGCACCTCCAGGGCCATCGCGCGCTCCTGCGTCGCCACCAGGGACGACAGCACCAGCGGGAGCATCAAGGGCAGGTACGCCCGTGCGCGACGGGGCAGCGAGCCTTCGGTCTCCAGCCCGCGGGCGCGCTGAGCGTCCTGGATCCGGCCGGCCGTGTCCAGCGTCTGAGGGATGATCTGCAGCGCCGCCTGGACGACGTAGCCCATGCGCGGCGAAAGCCCGCGCTGCATCAGCGCTTCGGCGATGTCCGCGGGCCGCGTCGTGAAGCTGAAGAGGAAAGTCGCGCATACGAGACAGGCGATGCGCAGGGCCGCGAGGGCGGCGATCGCAAGCCCCTCGCGGTAGTACACGATCGGGCCGAGCGCGAAGGCCTCGGTACGGTTATTTACGTTCGCGAAGCCCTGGACCGCGAGCAGGAGCAACGTGAGGGGCAGAAGGATCGCGAGGGCGACGGTGAGCAGCCGGCGCAGCACGCCCGCAGCCGTGACCAGGGCCAGCAGCAGGAGCAGGATCGCGATCACCCAACCCACCGACGGCGCGATGAAGGCCAGGGCGACCGCGCTCAGCATCAGCACGCCCTTGGTCAGCGGATGGGCGCGGTGGAGAAAGCTGCTGCCTTCCGCGTAAAGGCTCAGGCCTCCCGCCACCGCGTCCCGAAGCTCAGGAGGCCGGCGCCGGCTCTGGCTCCCCAGACGGCCGCCGCCACACCGAGAACAGCGACCGATACCGGTTCGGCAGCCCGAAGAAGATGAGGGTCGCGACCACGACCGTGATCAGCTTGTCGGGAATGTCGCCGCTGGCCTCGTCGATGTACGCCGCAAGCCAGGTCGGCCAGCCGGACTTGACCATGCCGGTGTAGAGCGCGTCCCCGAACGGCACCCCGCTCTGGCCGGCGTAGAGGTTGATGTTGATCGGCGTCGAGATGACCGAGGCCACGAGCACGATCAGCACGTAGAGCGTGATCCGGCCCGCCCAGGTCCTGTACCAGCCGTAATAGCCACCGATCCCGGCGACGATGCCGATTGCAAAGGCAACGCCGCAGTACGCCCATGCGATGGGATCGGTGCTGCCCGAACTGATGATGTTCGTGAGCAAGCCCGAGATGCCGCCCACCCACGGACCCGCCAGCAGGCCTCCGAGCACCGTGCCGACGGAATCGAGGAAGAAAAGATGCAGCGCCTGCGCCAGCGCGTGACCCGCCCAGTTGATGGCGATGCACACGGGGATCAGGACGATCGCGAGCGTGTTCATCCTGACCCGGAACGCGTTGAGAACTCCCACGGTCAACCCTCCATCCAACTCCCAGGTCGATAAAGCGTCCACATTCGTAGACCCAAGGCGCCAGGTTGTCAACATCGGCGCTGAGCGCACTATTTGGGACGTGGGCTCGGTCGTGGTCGTGGGCAGCATCAACATGGACCTGGTGGTGCGCGTCGAGCACCTACCCAGGCCGGGCGACACGGTGCTGGGAGATCGTGTACTGGCCATTCCCGGCGGCAAGGGCGCCAACCAAGCGGCGGCCGCGGCGCGCCTGGGAGCGACCGTGCGGATGATAGGGCGCGTGGGCGACGACGCGTTCGGATCGCAGCTCATCGCCGGACTTCGCGACGACGGAGTCGACGTATCCACCGTCGCGATCGACCGCTCCGAGCCGAGCGGCGCGGCCCTGATCGTGGTCGAAACGGGCGGCGAGAACACCGTCACCGTGGCCCCGGGCGCGAACGCGCGGCTCGGCGCGGAGGAGCTGGCGAGCGTGCGGCGGGTGGTGCGGCGGGGCGACGTCGTTCTTCTCCAGCTGGAGATCCCGCTGGACACGGTCAGACAGGCTGTCTCCGCCGCGCGCGAGGCGGGCGCGCGCGTCGTCCTCAACGCCGCCCCCAGCGCCGCGCTCACCGGCAGCACGGTGCCAGAGGTCGATGTCCTGGTGCTCAACGAGCGCGAAGCCGACGACCTGGGCGGCCGCGAGCTGCTGCGGTCCGCGCCTGCGGTGGTGGTGACGCTCGGAGAGGCGGGCTCGATGCTTTATGAGGATGGACTGGACACGCCCGTTGAGCCGCGGAGGGTGGAGGCAATCGATGCTACCGGGGCGGGGGACGCATTCGTCGGCGCCTTGGCGTTCGCGCTCGCGCGGGGCGAGAGCCTCGTCGAGGCAGCCCGCCTGGGCGGCGCAGCCGGCGCGGCGGCGGCGACCAGGCTCGGGGCGCGTCCATCGCTCCCCTATCCGAACGATCTCAAGCGGCTGTTCGGGATCGTCCTCGACCCGGCCGCGAAGTCGAAGATGTGACGCGGCGGATCATCCTCGACTGCGACCCGGGTCACGACGACGCGATGGCCATACTGCTGGCGCACGGCACACCCGAGGTCTCGCTGGCGGCGATCACGACCGTGGCCGGCAACCACCCGCTCGAGCTGACGACGCTGAATGCGCTTCGTGTGTGCTCTCTCGCCGGCATCCGGGACGTGCCGGTCGCCGCCGGCTGTGCCGCGCCCCTCGCCCGGCCGCTTTTGACCGCCCCGGAGATCCACGGCACCACGGGCCTCGAAGGTCACGATTGGGATGAGCCGGCGGTGCGCGCCGTGGCGGAGCACGCAGTCGACGTGATTATCGAGATGGTGATGTCGGCCCCGGGCGAGATCACGATCGTTCCCATCGGCCCGCTCACGAACATCGCTATGGCTGTGCGCAAGGAGCCCCGGATCGCGTGGCGGGCGCGCGAGGTGGTGCTGATGGGCGGGTCGTACACCGGCGGCAACGTCACGCCTGGCGCGGAGTTCAACATCTACGTCGATCCGGAAGCCGCCGCGATGGTGTTCGAAGCCGGCTGGCCGGTGACGATGGTCGGTCTGGAAGTGACGCGAATGGCGAACGCAAGCGAGGCCGTGTTCGAGCGCATCGCCGCGTTGAACACGCCGGTCGCCAACGCTGTTGAGGGAATGCTTCGCTTCTATCAGCGGCAGCAGCAGACCTCGGTTGGTGTCAACGAGCCTCCGGTGCACGACCCTTGCGCGGTCGCACGCGTCGCCAACCCTGGCCTGGTGCCATGCCGCGAGGCGCGCGTGGAGGTCGAGCTGGGGGACGGTCCCACGAAAGGCATGACGCTCGTGGACTTCCGCCGCCGCGATGGCACCCAGGCGAACGCGATGGTCGGCACAGGCCTCGAGGTGGAGGGTTTCTGGGACCTCTTTATCGGATCGCTGGGCGCGACTCCACCAACGCCGGCACCCGCGCGAGGTGCATCAGCTCCAGGGTGATGCCCGGCCCAAGGCCAAGTCCGAGGCCGTCGGCCCGCCGGGCAGGCATCTGCATGAGCCTCTCGAGCGCAAAGAAGATCGCGGCGGACGACGTGTTCCCCACCGAGGCGAAAACATCGCGTGACAGCTCGAGCGCGCCGGGGGGCAAACCCATCGCCGCCTCCACCTCGTTGAAGATCCGCGGCCCGGCCGCGTGCACCGCGTAGAACTCCGGCTGGTTCCTCTCTTGGTCGAGGAATCGGTCGAGCGCCGGCTTCAGCTCCCGGCTGAGCACTCGCGTCAGGCGGCGATCGAGGACGACGTGGAAGCCCTCATCGCGCAGGTCGAAGCCGAGCATGCCCGCCGTGCCGGGGATCAGGTACGAGGCCGTGCGGACCACCTCCAACCGATCCCGGTTCGGGTCGGGCCGGCCCATCACGGCGGCGCCCGCCCCATCGCCGAACACGAGGCACGCGGTGAGGTTGTCGACCGACCTGTCGCTCCGCTGAAAGCTCAACGAGGGGATCTCGACCGCGACCACCAGCACCTTGTGGTCGGGAAACCCGACGAGGTGGCGCTGCGCGGCCGCGATCGCCGCTGCGCCGGCCGAGCAGCCGAGCTCCGTGATCGGCAGGCGAAGCACGTCCGGCCGGAGGCCCAGCTCCTCCGCCATGTGCACGTCGAGCGATGGCACGAGGTAACCAGTGCACGACACGCTGATCACCAGGTCGACGTCGTGGCCGGACATTCCGGCTCCTTGGAGCGCTTGCTTCGCGCTGCG
>VBJE01000069.1 GCA_005879675.1 Chloroflexota bacterium | reverse complement strand
CCCGGGTCTGCTCCGCCCGGACAAGGCCACCTCTGGCCGCTGCTCACCGGGGAGCGAGGCGTCTACACGGTCCTCGCGGGCGGCGACGCCAGGCCGTACCTGGTCGAGCTGCAAACGCTCGCGGGACCCGCGAACCTCATAGGTGAGCAGGTGTGGGAAGCCGACGGCTCCCCGACCGGATCAGCCCGGCCTCTGGTCTGGGCCCACGCCGAGTACATCATCCTCGCGAAGGCGGTCGCGACCGGAACCGTCGACGACCGACCCGCGTAGCTCGCGCAGGTTGAGCGTCACGACCACGCGCTCGCCGGCCAGCACGCGCTCGTAGACGAGCTCGTCGGCCCCGGCGCTCAGAAGTCGAAGATCGCGTCCAGGCGTCCGGCGTAGCGCGCGAGCCAGTCGAAGCGCCCGGTCGCCTCGCCAAGGACGAGCGCGTCGGGCTTGACCTCGCGCAAGCCCGCGCGCAGCTCCACCCAGAACGCCGGATCGACCCCGGCGACATGGTCGCAGCGCACGCCGTCGGCGCCGTACTCGGTGATCCAGTGTCGCGGCGAGCTTCAGCCGGCGCGGGTCGCCGCCCGCCATCCAGAGGAAGCGATTCATGTCGTGGTTGTCGAGCAGCGTCGCCAGCGCCAGCCCCGGAAACGCGTTGTCGCGCTCGTCCATCCAGCGCGCGAACGCCGAGAGGTCGGTGCGGCCGCGCCCAAACGTGTTCCGGACCATGAACGCGAAGTCGAAGTCGAAGATCGCGTCCAGCCGTCCGGCGTAGCGCGCGAGCCAGTCGAAGCGCCCGGTCGCCTCGCCAAGGACGAGCGCGTCGGGCTTGACCTCGCGCAAGCCCGCGCGCAGCTCCACCCAGAACGCCGGATCGACCCCGGCGACATGGTCGCAGCGCACGCCGTCGGCGCCGTATGCGGTGATCCAGTATCGCGCCGCGTCGACGAGGTAGCGCCGCACCCGCCGGCTGCCGGTGTCGAGCTCGGGCAGAACGATGTGGTCGAAGAAGCAGCGGTAGTAATGCGGCCACTGCCAGAAGCGGTAGAACTCCGCCGCCTTGCCGCCGCGCTCCATCGCTTCGCGGAACAGGTGATGGCCACGCCCGGTGTGGTTGGGCACGAAGTCGAGCAGGACGCGCATCCCGCGTGCATGCGCCGCGACGATCAGGGTCTTCAAGGCCGCCTCGCCGCCGTAGCGCGGCTCGACCTCGAAATAATCCTCGTGGTCGTAGCCGTGGTGCGAAGGGCTCTGATGCGACGGGCTGAGCCACAGGGTGTTGCAGCCCAGTCCCGCTATGTGGTCGAGGCGCTCGCGGATGCCGTCGAAAGTCCCACCGTAGAGCGCGGTCGAGGAGCCGGGCTTCGGCAGCGGGGCGCCGACGCGCGCGAACCGGTCGACCATCACCTGGTAGACGACCGCGTCGTGGATCCAGTCCGGCGGGCCTTCCGGGCTCGACTTCGCGAACTCCTGGCCGCCCGGCCGTGGGTCGGAGTCCGAGGCCCAGACAGTGGCGCGCGTCGAGTCGACCTTGACCTTGTAGAGGCCGTGGTCGGCGCCCTCGATTGTGACGGTGGCTGGTTCGAGATCGGGCCGGACCTCCACCTCGCGCAGGGGGTCGCCGCCCGCGGCGACAAGGCCGCCGTGGAACGCGCCGCCATACAGCGCGCGTTGGCGGCGGATCTCCTGGGCGTGAGCCTGGTGGACGAAAAAGAAGTCCTCGCTCCCCGGGAGCGGAGGCACGAGCGCGTGGACCGCGAGAAGGAACAGCGCGTGCGCGCGCAGGTCGACGCCTTGCGGGCTGGTGAACAGCCCAAGGTGGTTGCTCCGCCGAAGCGCTGAGCGGACGGCGGCCCGACCACCGCGTGGCAGCTTCGGTGGGACTGGCGCCAGCTCGGGTCCGGGGCCCTCGCGCAGGCCCTCGAATCGCTGCCTGAGCGCTGACCCGTGGGCGACTCGCAGGTGCTTCTCCAGGCCCCACATGAGCAGGCCGTCGAGGGAGCGGTTGGACAGCGCCCACTCGAAGAAGGCCTCGGATGCGCCCCGCTCACCGCAGATGTCGAGGGCGTGCGCGATCAGCACGTCGTCACCGGGCTCGGCGATGAACGCCCCCGACGTCTCCTGGTGCAGCGCCAGGACGAGCACGCTGCGCGCGTAGAGATCGGACACCGCATCGCGGTGGGCGAGGTCGCGGATGCGGTCGACGATGACGGCGCGGGTCGCTCCGCCCAGCGGCGGAGGATCTTCGTCAATGGTGGTGATCTCGCTGCCGAGGGCCGCGTAGCGCGTCTCGGCTGTGCGCACGACGTTGGTGCCGCGCACGTACTCGAGGTTCTCGCCCATGACATAGGCGAGGACCCGACCGTTGCCCACCGGAGCAAAGTCCCTCACCGGCCCGCCGCCTTCATCTCCGCCGCGATGCGTCGCACCCCGCCGGCGTGCTCGATGTCTTCGAGGGTCACAGGCAGGGCGAGGCGCCAGTTCGGGAACTCGTCGATCGTGCCGGGGACGTTCGGCCTCTCGTGCACGCCGAGCGCGTCCTCCATCGACGCCAGCACCATCCTCGGCCGCCCTTTCGCGAGGTGCGTGTAGACGGCTACCGCGACGTCGACCGGGGATGCGTCGTCGGGGAGGTGGGTCAGCTGGACGAGCTTCTCGCGCAGGTGATGCAGGCGGTGCTCGGGCTCGCTGCGCGTCCAGATCCCCGCGATCGTGGGCAGGTCGTGCGTGCCAAGCGCGGCGACCGCGTCGTGCGGCCAGGCCGCGGGCTCCGAGCCCTCGAACCAGACGAGCCTGTAGGAGAGCGAGCCGATCTCCTTCAGCTGCCGGCGCACCACGGGCTCGACGAGGCCGAGGTCCTCGCCGATGACGAAGGCGCCGGCGCGGCGGCTTTCCCGCGCAAGCAGGCGCAGAAGGACTCTGGCGGGATACCGGACGTAGGCGCCCTGGGCAGCCGTCATCCCGTCGGGGATCCAGAAGAGCCGGAACAGGCCCATCACGTGGTCGAGCCTGATGCCGGCGGCGTGCCTGCCCGCGCCGCGGACGGCGTCGATGAACGGAGCCCATTGAGCGTCGCTCAGCTTCCACGGGTCGAGAGGCGGCAGGCCCCAGTCCTGGCCGTCGCGGAAGAACTCATCGGGTGGTGCGCCGACGCGCATGCCCGGGGCGGTGTACTCGCGCCACCGCCAAGCGTCGTATCCGTCCGAGGCGAAGCCGACAGGGACATCGGTGATGAGTCCGATCGCGCGCGACGCCCGCGCCAGCTGGCGGTCGAGGTGAAACTGCACCCACCCGTGGAACGCGACGCGGTCGGGGTCCGGTGCTCCAGGGTCGGCCGGCCAGCTTCGCCACGCCGGCCCGTGCACGTCGCACCACGCGTTGAAAGTCGCGAACTCGCCGAGCGCCCGGCCCTGCCGCGCGACGTAGGAGGTGAGGCCGGCAGGGCGGGGTGCGGCGCGAAAGATCTTCTCCAGGGCGCCGGTCTTGAGCTGGAAGACGCGGTCGTAGTCGATCAGGCGCTCGTCGTTGAGGCGCAGGGCGGCGCTGCGCTCATCGGCGAAGTCGACGCTGCTCGCGCCTTCGACCTCCTCCACGCGCAGGTAGACGAGGTTGCGAAAACGCCGCGTCGACGCAAAGTACGGAGACGGTTGGTAGGGAAGCGTCGGCGTCTGGGCGCCGAGCGGATTGAGCAGGATGACGGACGCGCCGGTCTTACGCGACCATCGCCCGAAGCGGCGCAGGTCGGCGAAATCGCCGACACCCCAGCTGTCCCGCGAGCGCAGCGCATAGAGCTGCACCGCCCAGCCCCACGCGCGCTCAGGCGCCGGGCAGCAAGGCTCCTTGGGCAGCCGCGGCCGGCGGATGGGCGGAGGATCGCCCGCCGCGGCGCCCATCGAGTCGAGGATCGCCCGCTCGACCTCGGGCGGCGTCTCCACCACGTCCCCCTGCCAGCCGTGATACGCGGGCAGGATGCCCCAGCGCGCGGCCCTTTCCAAACCCAGGGTGATCAGGCCAGCGCGCGAAACGGTTCCGGCTCGAAGTCCGCGAGGGTTTGCTTCCAGCCGTCGAGCGCCTGCGTGACCGCGGGGTCTTCACGAACCAGCCACGACAGGTGGCGGAGGGCATGCTCGATCACGGCGTCGACGGCGATGGCGGCCGGCGCCGACGTCGCGCCGCCTCGCGCGAGCTCGGCGCGCCGCACCGGGACCGTTACCAGCGAATCCGCCGCCAGGTCTCCCGGCGGCTCGATCGCGGCCACATAGGTCAGGACGATGCGGCGATCCTCGTGCCGCCACGAGGTGGAGTGGACGACGATCGCGGTGAGCGGATACCACTTCAGCAGGTCGAGCACCACATCGGCCGGCCGCGATGACGGAGCGAGGCCGACACGCAGGGCTTCCGCGTGAAGCGGCTTCATCCAGAAGAGTCCATCGTCGCCGAGCCCGACCGGCAGCACCTCGAGCATCTGAGCGACGAACTGAGGCGACCAGCGCACGGATGAAACCGGCGCGCCCATCGTCTCCAGGAGGGCGGCGACCCGGGGCTTACTTCTTCGCGCCACTGCCTTCGACCATTCGCCAGATGGCCCGGACCTCGGCCGTGGTGATCTCTTGCTGGTGCGCGCTCCGACCGTGTGCCTGGACGGCCGCGATGACCGCCGACTTCGAGCCCCGCGTCGTCCACCCGCACCGGCAGGTGACCTCCATCAGCATGGCAAGAGCCTACCTTGCGGGCGCGTAGGATGCTGCTGCATGGCGGTAGCCGAGGACCTCGAGGTCGCGTCCTATCTGAAGGGTCAGCCGAAGAAGCTCCTCATCGGGGGCAAGTGGACGGATGCCGCCGACGGCAAGACGTTCGAGACGCTCGACCCGGCTTCGGGCGAGGTGCTGGCGAGGGTTGCGGAGGCGGGCGCCGAGGACGTCGACCGGGCCGTCGCCGCCGCACGCCGATCGTTCGAGGCCGGGACCTGGCGCGAGCTGCCACCCGCCGAGCGGGCGAAGGCCCTGTGGAAGATCGGCGACATGCTCGAGGAGCGAGCGACGGAGTTCGCCCAGCTCGAGACGCTCGACAACGGCATGCCGATCAACGACGCGCTGCTCTTCCACGTGCCCCTCGCGGCGGCCACGTTCCGTTACTACGCGGGCTGGGTGACCAAGCTCGACGGCGCCACGCAGCAGGTTTCGCTGCCCGGGAAGTACCTGAGCTACACGCTGCGCGAACCGGTGGGCGTCGTCGGCCAGATCATCCCGTGGAACTTCCCGCTCCTGATGGCGGCGTGGAAGCTCGCGCCCGCGCTCGCGTGCGGCAACAGCGTCGTGCTGAAGCCCTCGGAGGAGACGCCCCTGAGCGCGCTGCTGCTGGCGGAGCTGATCCAGCAGGCGGAGGTGCCCGACGGTGTCGTCAATGTTCTGCCTGGACGTGGAGAGACGGCGGGCGCCCGGCTGGCCTCCCACCCGGACGTCGACAAGGTCGCCTTCACTGGCTCGACCGAGGTGGGCAAGCTGGTGGCGCGCGCGTCGGCCGACAGCAACCTCAAGCGCGTCAGCCTCGAGCTCGGGGGCAAGTCGCCGAACATCGTGTTCGCCGACGCAAACCTGGAGCGGGCGGTCTCAGGCGCCTTCTTCGGCATCTTCTTCAACCAGGGCCAGGTGTGCTCCGCCGGCTCGAGGCTGTTTGTGCAGGAGAAGGTTTACGACCAGGCGCTCGACGAGCTGCTGAAGACGGTGAAGGACACGCGCATCGGCCCGGGCATCGACCCGGTCACGCAGATGGGCCCGCTCGTCTCCAGGACGCAGATGGAGCGGGTGCTCGGCTACATCACGCTCGGCAGCAAAGAGGGGGCGCGGATGCTCGCGGGCGGCGGCCGCCCTGAGGGGCTCGAGGCGGGCAACTTCGTCATGCCGACGGTGTTCGCCGACGTCGACGGCAAGATGCGGATCGCGCGCGAGGAGATCTTCGGCCCCGTCGTGTCCGCGATCCCGTTCAGCGACGAGGACGACCTGGTCGCCAAGGCAAACAGCACGATCTACGGCCTCGTCGCCGGGGTGTGGACCGGCGACGTGGCACGGGCTCACCGCGTCGCGCACGCGCTTCGCGCTGGAACCGTTTACGTGAACTGCTACCACATCGTCGACCCGGTCACGCCCTGGGGCGGCTACAAGCAGAGCGGTTGGGGGCGGGAGCTCGGGCCCCACGCGCTGGACCTGTACACCGAGCTCAAGAACGTGATCGTCGACATCGCCTGAGGTGAGCCGCGCTGTCGCGGTGCTGCTGGGCGCCGCCATACAGCTGGTGATCGTGGTCCCGGCCGACGGCCCGGCGGCGAAGCCGGACGAGCCGCAGCCGGTGGCGGCGGTGAGCGCGGTGGACGTCTTCCAGCGACCGCTTCCGTCCTGGTCGCCGCACTGCCTCGGGTTTGGGAGCCAGTGGCGGTATTGCAACGGGGTCGCGTTGCGGGCGTGCGCGTCGGGGGCGGTCTGGCTGCACACGGGCGTCGACGTTGTCGCCCGCGCGGGGGAGCCGGTCGTGGCGGCCGGCGACGGCGTGATCGCCGGTTATCTCATCGACCCGCAGTTCCGGGGTGGGGTGCTGATACGCCATCGCACGACCGCCGGCGTTGTGATCACGCAGTACTGGCACGTGTCGATGCGGCCGGCGTTCAAGGTGGGATCGGCGGTGAAGCGCGGCCAGGCGTTTGCCGACGTCGCGGACATGGGGAGCCGCACGCACCTGCACTTCGCCGTGTTCAGGGGGGAGTTCGAGGCGCACGCGTGGAACGGGGCGCTGCCGCCGAGCGCGTGCTCAGGGTTTCCGGCGTTTCCGTATCGCTTCGTCGACCCGAACGCGTTCCTAGAGGCGCACCAGGCACCGGTGCACGTCGCGCGAGGAACGCGCTCCTAGGGGCTTCATTCCGTGCGTTTGCCGGCAATCGCCCTATTGCGCGCGCCTTGAATTGTGCTTTTCCGGCACTCGTGGGCATGTCGGCTGGTTCTGCGAGCATCGCGCTGACCTGCCGCAGGATCGAGTCCGGGTTGCTGAAGACATCGCCGGCCGTGAATCGCAGAAGGCGCACACCGGCGTTGAGCAACCGGTTCTGGCGGCGATTGTCCTCGGCAAGGCTGTCTCAATGCAGGCCGCCGTCATATTCGATGCCGAGGCGATGCCGGTCGTAGTAGAGGTCGGGACGACCGACGAACCTGCCGGAACTGTCGTGGATGGAGACCTGCGCTCCAGGCGGGGGCAGCCCCGCCAAAACGAGCAGCATCCGTAGGCGGGTCTCCATCGGCGATTCCGCGGCGGGCTCGGCAAACTCGATGGCACGCCGGAGCCTGGCGGCGCCCGGTCGTCCCGCGTTAAGGGTGGCCCAAGAGCTCAGATCGGTCAGTTTGACGCGCCGAAGATGCAGCGCCGCGTCGAGGACGACGAGAGACTCAGTGAGGCTCAACCCCGCGGAGAGGTCCACCAGTGTGCGAACGATCGAGGTGGCGGGCATACCGCGCACCCGCACTGTGTCCTTGGGTCCAAGAGCACGGCGACGCACCGCCATACCGGCTCGGCCGGATACGCCGGTCTGGTTCGGAATCGTCGCTTCTATGGGGTCGC
>VBJE01000068.1 GCA_005879675.1 Chloroflexota bacterium | reverse complement strand
CGTTTCCCTGTCGACCGCCACGAGCCCGAACGTGGGCGCGTAGCCCAGGGCCCACTCGAAGTTGTCGAGGAGCGACCAGTAGAGGTAGGAGCGGACGTCGATCCCTTCGCCCATGCAGGCCAGCACCTCGCGCATGGCGCCGTCGACGTACGCGATGCGCTTCTCGTCGTTGCCGGTCGCGATCCCGTTCTCGGTCACCAGGATCGGCACGCCCGGGCAGGCGCGATGGGCGCGCCGGATGGCGCCGCCGATGGCGCGCGGGTAGAACTCGTAGCCCATCTGCGTCGTCTGGTCGGTCTCGGTCAGCTCGCGCGTGGTGTCGCTCCAGTCGTTGCCCGGGCTCCGGGCGCCCTCCGGCCCGTATCGAAACCGCGTGTAGGTCTGCACGCCGATGAAGTCGTCATGGCGCGCGAGCTCGAAGAACCAGTCGTTGACGCGCGACTCGATCTCGAGCGAGGAGCTGCCTGGCGTGGCGCCGTCTTCGTACTGCAGGTCCGGTATGGCCAGCGTCACCCCGGTCGGCACGCCGGCGCGGGCGCGGATCGCCGCCGCGCCGCGGCGGTGCGCCTCGAGCAGGTTGTCGATGGCCTTCTGGGCCCCGTCGCGATCGTCGTGGTGGCCGGGTGGGTTGATGCCGAGCAGCCAGCCGCTGGAGCCGAGGCCCTGTGGCTCGTTGATCGTGCACGCGTAGGCGATGCGGTCGCCAAGGGCGGCGGCGGCGCGGTCGCAGTAGCGCTCGAACAGCGCGGGGAAGCTGTCGGACGCAAAGCTTCCTTGCTCGTGCAGCCAGCGGGGGACCGTGAAGTGGTGAAAGGTCACGATCGGGGCGACGCCGTGGTCGTGGCAGGCGTCGAGCATCCGCCGGTAGTGCGCCAGCTCGGCGCGCGAGAACTCGCCCTGCGCCGGCTCGATGCGCGCCCACTCGATCCCGAAGCGGAAGCAGTTGAGCCCGAGGCGCGCAAGCATCGCAATGTCGTCCTCGTAGCGGTGGTAGAAGTCGCAGGCGTCGCCCGACGGCTCCTGGCACGGGGTCGAGGCGATGTGCTCCCACCACCACCAGTCGGTGTTGGAGTTGCCGCCCTCGGTCTGGTAGGCGGAGATCGAGGCGCCGAAAAGAAAGGCGTCTGGAAACCTTTGGAGGGGACTCATCCGGCGGAGTCTAACCACCGCGGTCCCCGAGCCTCTCGGTAGCGGAACAACTCGGCGATAGTCCGGACTATCGACACGGTCGACCCCCGATAGCATCGGATAGTCGCGACTATCGCCGGATTTTCGCTGGCCCGCAATTTAGAACTGTTCCAGGCATCCCCTTCCGCCCGAGGCCGCGACCAGGAGCTGGGCGCGATCTCCAATGCACGGGAGGATGCCAGGTTGACAACGATTCCGGCGCCAACTAGTATCCGAAACGTTAACCCAAGGCGAACGTTCGTCTTGGCGCGCGGACAACCGGGCCCATGATCCACGAAGGTGTTGATCAGGCGCCCCGGCACATTTGGGAGGAGAGCACGCATGGCCGAGGTCTTCGCGAGGCTGAGCTCTAGGGCGATAGCACTGGGTCTCGGCACACTGCTTCTGGTCGCCGCCTGTTCGACGGGCGGGACGACCGGCAACCAGGGGGCGTCGTCCACCGACGTCACCGTCTGGACCGCATGGGGCGGCGACGAGCTGAAAGCGTTCCGGGACGTGTTGAAGCCGTTCACGGACAAGACCGGCATCAAGGTGCACATCACCACCAACCGCGATTCCACCAACCAGATCGCGAACGGCATCGCCGCCGGGACCGACCTTCCTGACGTCGCCCCCGGCCCCACGGACCCCGCCCAGGTCAAGAGCTGGGTCTCCAAGGGCGCCTTGAAGCCGATCGAGACCGCGCTGGGCAGCGACCAGTTCAAGTCGTATATCGACAACACCTATCCGGCGCTGACCACGCCGCCGTCGGGCCAGTCCGACAACCCGTACATCGGCGTCATCGGCGGCAAGCACTACTTCCTGATGGTCAAGACCCAGGTCAAGGGCCTCTTCTGGTACAACAAGAAAGTCTTCACGGGCACGGCGCCCAAGACCTTCGACGAGCTGCTGGCCCTCAATCCCTCGCAGTACGGCGGAGCCAAGAACATCTTCTGCGCCGGCTTCGAGTCGGGAGCCGCGTCGGGCTGGCCGGCGTCAGACCAGATCGACAACATCATCATGCGGCAGTCCGGGGACCAGATCTACACGAACTGGATCCAGGGCAAGGTCAAGTTCACCGACCCGGCCATCAAGCTGGGCTACCAGACCTTCCTCAAGGAAGTCTCGGGATCGAACGTGTTCGGCGGCTCCAACACCGCGCTGTCGACTAACTTCGCCAAGGCCGGCGACCCGCTCTTCAACACCCCGCCGGGCTGTCTGTTCCTGGAGCAGGCAACCTTCATCGCCAACTTCTTCCACCAGAACAAGGGCGTGACCGCCGGGACCGACTTCGATTTCTTCGCCCACCCGAGCATGGGCAAGACCGAGTTCGACGGCAACGTCAACGGCTTCTACGACCAGTTCTCGATGTACAACGACACGCCCGCGGCGCGCCAGCTGCTGCAGTACCTGGCCACCAAGGACGCCCAGCAGATCTGGGCAAACGACGGCGGGACATTGGGCGCGATCAAGACGCTGACCTACAACGACCCGATCTACAAGCGGGCGGCCGAGATCGCCAACGGCGCCAAGAACCTGCTCGTCACGGCGGGGGACTTCATGCCCTCGGACATGCAGAAGGCCTTCTGGCAGTCGCTGCTCAACGTGACCCGCGACCCCGGGAGCCTGGATTCTCAGCTGAAGCACCTCGATCAGGTGCAGACAGCCGCGTATACCACCAGTTAGTCGTCGATTTTGATCGGTCGGGGCGGAGCAACTCCGCCCCGGCCGCCTTTCCTCTGACAAGGAGATAGGGCCGGGTGGATCAGATCATCACAGCGGCGGTGGCCGTAGTCGCGGTTCCGCTCGTGCTGCTCGGTTACATCGTCCTCGGCGAGCGCGTGATCGAGGCGCTGCCCGACCGGCTCCAGGTGGCGATCCGGCCCTACTTCTGGGCCCTGCCTGCCATCGGCTTCGCCACCATCTTCATGATCTACCCGCTCGTTCGCACCGTCATCATCAGCTTCCGCAACAGCGAAGACAGCGACTGGATCGGGTTCGCCAACTACAAGTACTTCTTCACGTTTCCCGACACCCTGACCTCGCTGCGCAACAGCCTCCTGTGGCTGATCTTCTACACGAGCATCAGCGTGATCCTGGGCCTGGTCATCGCGATCCTTCTCGACCGTGTCCGCTACGAGTCCCTGGCGAAGATCGCCATCTTCCTTCCGGTCCCGATCAGCGCCGTGGCGGCTTCGATCATCTGGAAGTTCATGTTCGACTACCAGGCTCCGGGCACACCGCAGACGGGAACGCTGAACGCCCTGATCGGAACGATCGGTCATGAGCCCGTGGCGTGGTTGATCAACTCGACCACCAACAACGCGGCCCTGATCTTCGTCGGCATCTGGACCGTGACCGGTTTCTGCATGGTCATCATCTCCGCCAGCCTCAAGGCCATCAGCACCGAGGTCCTCGAGGCGGCGCGGATGGACGGCGCGAACGAGTTTCAGATCGTCCGCCTCGTGGTCACGCCGCTCCTGTGGCCGACGATCACGGTCGTCGGCACCACGATGATCATCAACGCGCTCAAGACCTTCGACATCGTCTACGTGATGACGAACGGCGCCTACGACACCGACGTGATCGCGACGCAGATGTTCAGCCAGCTGCAGCACAGCCACTACGGCCGCGCAGCCGCTGTCGGCGTGGTGCTCTTCATCGCCATCGTGCCCCTTTTGGTCGTCAACATCCGGCGGTTCCAGCAGCAGGAGGAGCAGCGGTGAGCGCAGAGCAGGTCACAACGCGTCGCGAGTCAGCCGTCGGCGCCGGTGTCTCGACGCTCGACCGGCTCGGCTACCGCCTCCAGCGGCTGCCGCTCCACCTCGTGATCATCATCTTCTGCGCCATCTGGCTCGTACCGACCGTCGGCATGATCATCAACTCGTTCCGCGGGGTTTCGGACATGGGGAACTCAGGATGGTGGACCACCCTGTTCCCGCCCCACGGGTTCACGCTCGAGAGCTACCAGCAGGTCCTGAACATCGAAGGCGTCACGCCCTCGATCCTGTACAGCGTCCTGATCACCATCCCGGCCACGGTCATCCAGCTGGCGATCGCGACCATGGGCGCCTACGCCTTCGCGTGGATGAACTTTCCGGGCCGGAACCTCTTCTTCATCGTCATCGTCGGCCTGATGGTGGTGCCGATCCAGATGACGCTGATCCCGGTGCTGCAGTTCTTCCAGCTGATCCATCTCAACGGCACGATCATGGCCGTCTGGCTTGCCCACTCCGGATACGGGCTGCCGTTCGAGGTCTTCCTCCTGAGGAACTATCTCGGCGGCCTGCCGCGGGAGATCTTCGAGTCGGCCGAGGTGGATGGCGCCGGCCACTCCGTGCGCTTCCTGCGCATCGCGGTCCCGATGACCATCCCGGCCATCGCGTCGCTCACGATCTTCGTGTTCCTCGGTATCTGGAACGACCTGCTGGTCGCGCTGACGTTCCTTGGCACGAGCCCGTACCGTCCGTTCACGGTCGTGATCACCGGGCTTGTCACCTCGCTCGGCGGAGGCTGGCAGTTCCTGACCGCCGCGGCGGTGCTGCAGATGGCGTTGCCACTCGCGGTCTTCATCTTCCTGCAGCGCTACTTCGTGCGCGGCATCACGAGCGGTTCGGTCAAGGGATAGCCGGGTAGCCGGCGCGTAGCGATGGCGGCCCGAGACGTGGTCCTGATGACCACGCACGACATCGGCAGGCGCCTGCACAGCTACGGCCACCGAAGCGTGGTCAGCCCGCACGTCGACTCTCTGGCGGCGGACGGCGTCCGCTTCGCGCGGGCGTTCTGCACCGCGCCCCAGTGCAGCCCGAGCCGCGCCAGCCTCGCCTCGGGGCGATACCCGCACAACAACGGCGTGATGGGCCTCGCCCACCATGGTTTCGACTGGGAGCTCGACCCGAAGGTGCCCCACCTTGCCGCCGTCCTGGCCGCGAGCGGTTTCGAGGGCCACCTCTTCGGCGGCCAGCACGTTTCGCTGCACCCAGAGCGACTGGGGTTCTCGCGTCACCACCCCGAGAAGACAGGGGACGCGATCGTGCCGGCCGTGGAGGAGGTGCTCAGCGCCGCGGGGCGCGAACGGCTCTACCTCGAGATCAACTTCGAGGAGACGCACCGGCCGTACCCGAAGGTGGATGGGACCAGAGCTCCCGAGGGAATCGACATCCCCGCCTACCTGCCCGACGGTCCTGAGGCCATCGCCGAGATGGTGGCGCTCGAGGAGGGGATCAGGCTCATGGACCTGGCGGCCGGGCGCGTGCTGGAGGCGCTCGAGCGCGCGGGTCGGGCGGACGACGCGATCGTGATCTTCACGACCGACCACGGCATGGCGATGCCCGGCGCCAAGTGCACGCTCTATGACGCTGGCCTCGAAGTGGCGTTGCTCATGCGCTGGCGGGCCGGCGAAATCCCTGCCGGCGTTCGGGACGAGGTTGTGAGCAACATCGACGTCCTGCCGACGATCCTGGACGCCGCCGCGGTGAAGCATCCCCCCGGCGTCCAGGGGAGGTCGCTGCTGCCCCTGCTGCGCGGTCAGGCCTACGAGCCCCGCCGGTCGATCTTCGCGGAGAAGACATTCCACAGCTACTACGACCCCATGCGGTGTGTCAGGACGGAGCACCACAAGTACATCCGCAACTTCGAGAGCGCCTTCGCGATCGAGGTCCCGGCCGACATCCAGGCCGGGCCGATCTTTCGGGCCGACCCTCCGCGCTATTCGAGGGACAGGCCAAGCATCGTCGAGCTTTACGACCTGGACGCCGATCCGCTCGAGCAACGAAATCTCGCGGGCACGAGGGAGGTTGCAGAGGTCGAGAAGAGGCTGAGCGCGGAACTGTGGAGATGGATGCGCGAGACCGACGACCCGTTGCTCGAGGGACCGGTGCGGTCGCCGAGGTACCGCCAGGCGATCGAGTCATAGAGCGCGTCGTCCTCACGCGGTGGGCGATCGGCGCCATCGCCGCCGCCTTCGTGATGATGGGCATGGTCGTCGCCGGTTACGGACCGCTCCTCGAGCACCTGACCCGCCGCTTCGGGGTTAGCCTGCCCGTCGCCGGCTCGACGATCAGCGTCTATTTCGCCGGCTCGCTGCCCGGCGTCATCGTCTCCATGCGGCTGCTGGAGCGGGTGCCGGCGCGACTGCTCGTGATCGTGGCGATGGCCGTCTCGAGCCTCGGCCTGGCGGCGGTGGCGGTGGCTTACATCTGGCCCCTCTTCCTGGCGTCAGTGTTCGTCGTCGGCCTCGGTTTCGGCGCGCTGGTCATCAGCCTGAACCAGCTGGTCGCGTACCGCGCCGGGCGGCGGCGGGTGGCGCTGATCAACGCGCTCAACGGCTGCTACTCCGCGGGCGCGGTCGCGGGCCCCGTCCTGGTCGCGGCATTCGCCGAGACTCATTTCTCGGCCCTTTTCCTGTTCGCCGCGGCGGCCTGGCTGGCGCTGATCCCCGGGGCCCTGGGGATCTCAGGAAGGCTGCCGGTGGCGACCGGCTCCCGCGTCCGGCCTGGCGCGCTGGTCGGCGTCTTCATCTTCGCGTTCGTGCTCTACGTCGGCCTCGAGAACGGCACGGGCGGGTGGATGACCTCGCACCTCGAGTCGACTGGCGTTGAATCGGGCGCCGCCGCCACCCTGACGTCCGGCTTCTGGCTGGCGCTGGTGACGGGCCGCCTGCTGATGAGCCTCGTCCCCGCTTCCGTCTCCGAGGCGACGATCGTGATCGCCGGGTCGACGCTTGCCACCGTGGCGCTGCTCGCGGCCACGATCGGCGGGCTGGCCCCGTGGGCCTACATCGCGTGCGGACTGGCGCTGGCGCCGATCTTTCCCACCGGCATCGTCTGGCTGGCCAGGCTGAGACCCGGAGACTCGCGGGCCACGTCATGGCTGTACCCGGCGGCCTCCATCGGAGGCATCACCGGGCCGGGCGTGATCGGGCTTGTGATCGCGGGCGCCGGCGTCGGCTGGGCGCCGGCCGTGCTTGCGGCCGTCGCCCTGGGCATGTCGGCCGCGTTCCTGGTCGCCTCTAGACGACCAGCGGCCTGAGGTTGTCGCGGGCGAGCAGGAAACCTCGCTTGACGAGCTCGAGCTC
>VBJE01000067.1 GCA_005879675.1 Chloroflexota bacterium | reverse complement strand
GGGGCGAGACATTGAGCGAAACCGACACGTCGATGCCTTCGCCCAGCCACTTGCACAGCTGCTCGAGAGCGGTGTCGATGACCCATGCCGTCAGCGGATGGATGATGCCCGTCTCCTCCGCCATCGGGATGAAGCGGTCGGGAGGCATGAGGCCTTCGCGCGGATGGTTCCATCGCACCAGCGCCTCGACCGAGCGCACGGCGCCGGTGGCGAGCGTGACCTGCGGCTGATAGTGGAGGACGAGCTCGCCCTGGGGGATCGAGCGGCGCAGCTCGCCGGCGAGCCCTGAGCGGCGCAGGGTCTGCGCCTCCTGCTCCGGCTGGTACAGCGTGAAGCCACCGCCTGAGCGCTTGGCGACGTACATCGCCACGTCCGCGCGACGGAGAAGCGTGCTCGGGTCATCGCCATGGACCGGGTACATGGCGATGCCGATCGAGGCGCCGGTCTCGACCATGTGGTCGCCGATGGCGAACGGCCCCTCGAGCGAAGCCAGGATCTTCTTCGCGGAGGCGGTGACATCCTCCGGATGCCTGGCGTCAGTCGTCAGCACCGCGAACTCGTCGCCGCCCAGGCGCGCGATCGTGTCCGTCGCGCGCAGCACGCCACGCAGGCGCGCAGTCACCTCTTGCAGAAGGCTGTCGCCGCGGTCATGGCCCAGCGCGTCGTTGATGTCCTTGAAGCGGTCGAGGTCGAGGAGCAGGACGCCGAACATCTTCTGGTTGCGCCTGGCGGCGAGCAGCGCCTGTCGCAGGCGGTCGCCGAACAGGCTGCGATTGGGCAGGCCGGTGAGCGCGTCATGCAGCGCCTGGTACTCGAGAGCGTCGGTGTGCGCCTTGCGCTCGGAGATGTCGCGGAGCGTGGCGATGAAGACGTGGCGCGAGCCGACCTGCATCGAGCTGACCACGAACTCGAGCGGGAAGAGGCTGCCGTTCTTGCGCTTGCCCATCGTCTCGTGCGCGCCGCTCACGGGGATGTCCATCGAGAGCCGGCGCTTCAGGTAGTTGTCGAAGGCGCTGCGGTGGGTGGTCGCGATCAGGATGTCCGCCTGCTCCCCGACCAGCTCCTGCTCGGAGTAGCCGAACAGCTTGCCGACGGCTGGGTTCCCGGACTCGATGATCCCCGTCGCGTCGATGGTCGCGAGGCCGTCCGACACGTTGTCCAGGACCGAGCGCATGCGCTTTTCGCTCTCCTGCAACGCGACCTCGGCGCGCTTGCGCTCGACGAACTCGCCGATCTGCGAGCCGACGTCGTTCATCACCGCGACGAGACCGTCGTCGAGGTCGCGCGCGGCCCACGTATGGAGCGAGATCATGCCGACGACGCGCCGGCCGCTGCGCACGGGAAAGCCCACGATCCCGTGTAGGCCCGCGGCGACAGCGGCGGCCGCGCGTGGCGACGGGTCTTCGGCGAGGTCCGGCATCGCCATCGGTTTGCCCGCCTCCCACACGCGCCCAGCCAGGCCTTCGCCGCGACGGTATGTCTGGCCCGCGGCGGTCGCCTCGAAGGCCGAGGTGTCGCGACCCGGTCGCTTCCACGACGTGACGAAATGCATTGCCTCGCGCGCCAAGTCCACCTCCCAGTACTCGGCGAGCTCCCAGTCCAGCGATCGGCACAGACCCTCGAGCACGCCGGGCGCGGCCTTCTCCCAGCCCGGCGACGTCACGAGCGCCTGCGTGACCGCGAATCGCGCGGCCTGGAGTACCTCGGCCCGCTTGCGGTCGCGGATGTCGACCGCCACGGTCTGGAAGTAGCCAGGCCGCTGGTCGGCGCCCCGGACAAGGCGCATCGTGAGGTCGACCCACACGTGCTCTCCGTCCTTGCGCGTGTAGCGCATCTCGACGCGGCGGCCCTCGTCCTCGCCGCCGAGCATGGAGTGCATCGCATCCTGCAATCCCGCCGCGTCGTCGGGATGCGTGATGTCGAGGAGCGAGAGCGTGCGCAGCTCGGCGTCGCTGTAGCCGACCAGCTCAGAGAACGCGGCGTTGACCGTCGTGATGTGCGCATCCAGGCTCGCGAAGGCCATTCCGGCCTGGGCCTGCTGGAACAGTGTCCGGAAGCGGGTCTCGGTCTCGCGCTCCCCGGCCTCGGCGCGCAGCTTTTCGGTGACGTCGCTGACCAGGGTCAGCAGCTGGTTCCGGCGCGTGGAGACGCGGTGGATCGCCACCTCGACGTCGACGCGACGCCCGCTCTTGGCGATGATCGCCGAGGTATAGCGGGCGGGTGCGTCGCCGCCGGACAGGCGGCGCGTGAGGTTGCTCGCCAGCGTGTCCCGGTCGTGCTCCGGCGCCAGGGCGATGAGCGAGGACATGGCGCCGAGCTCGTCGCGCGTGTAACCGGTCAGGTTCACGTAGGCGTCGTTGCCGGCGACGAAGCGGCCGTTCTCGGTGATCACCAGGCCCTCCCCGAGGTCGCTGAGCGTGGCCAGCAGCGAGCTCTGCCTTTCGACCTGGACGCCCAGGTCGCGCTCGACCGTCCGGCTGGTGAGGAGGGCGAGGATGCCCAGGCCGGCGAGCACCGCCGTCCAGATGACGACCGCGGTCAGCGAAACCATGAGCTCAGAGACCGCGTACACCCACAGCACCCCGAGGCCGACGATCGCGATCGCGAAGACATAGCCGAAGTGACGCGAGTGGAGGCCGACGTCGAACTGGAGGAAGACGGCGGCGAAGCTCACCGCCGCCAGGGGCGGCAGGTCGTCGCCCAACCAGCGGCCCGCGACGCCGAGGACGAGGACCGCGAGGACCGCCGCCGCGACCATGATCGGAAGCTGGAACAGGAGCCGGGTCGCGTACCTCGAGACCCGGACCGCCACCGCCGCGGCCCCGAGGAAGGCGCCCGCCGCGATGAGGATCATTTCCATGCGAAGGACGTCGTCGGGCAGGTGCGCCTGCCACAGGCGGTAGGCGACCCCGCCGATGATGGCGGCGACGGCCAGGCCGTTGACGAGGGGCAGGTTCCACGGCCGCGACGGCCTTGGGAGCCCAACGGCCGCCCACGCCGCCCCGAACAAAGGATCGGCCGCGGGGATCGGGGACGCGCTCAGCTGTTTAGCCAACTGGCAGAACGATAGCGGCCGGGACCCGAATTTGAGTTCAGATCCTCGGTGGGTCCTCCCCATTTCATGGGGAGGTGGCATGAAGCGCCGGGGGCCGCGAGGCCCTATTTACTCGACTTGGCCTGGGGGCGCTGGGGCACCGTCCGCTTCAGCGGGGGCCGGCGGCCTGCATGCAGGGGGTTCACCTTCTCCCCGTCACCATCCTTGGCCGACTTGCGTCCGGCGGTGGCGTGGAGGGTGCGGAGCTTGGCGAGACGCTCCTTCTTGGCCGCCAGGGCGATCTTCAAGGCCTCGGAGAGCTGGGTGTCGTTCATGGGGACGACCCGGAGGCGCGCCTCCAGCTCCAGGACTTCGACTTCAGCCCGGGTGAGTTCTAGATCGATGGTTTTGGACAAGTTCATCCTCTCTGCACGAATCAAAGCTACTGAACCTGATAACTACCCCGCAAGTGGCTGAGTTATGCCGTTGCCTAGGTGCACTCGATTCCGATGTGCACCGTGGCGGGCGCTGATTTGCAGTTCGTCGAGGCTGCGCACAGCGTGTGGTCGGTCAAAACCAGCGTCCAGATACCCCCATAACCACTCCCCGGGCGAGGGATGAAGAGGTTCACGGAGCCGTTGCTTACGGTCAGCGTGTACCCGCTCGGAAGGGGGGTCGCCTGCTGCTGGTTCCAGCAGCCGCCGCGCGCAGGGTCGCCCGGCTGAGGCAGCTCTCCAACCAGGGCGACGGAGGGATTTCCGCTCGGAACGCCTCCGGTGATCTTCAGCTTGAGGTTGCAGTCCGTGAAGATCAAGAAGCAGGTCGTGCTGTCGCCGGCCAACGTGATGTGTGGGTACATCCAGAAGGTCGGCGAGATGGTGGACGTGGCCCCCAGGGCGTCGGCCACCTGGACGCTGAACTGCAGGTAGCCGGACTGCCCGGTGAAGGTCCCGATCAATGACAGCCCCGCCAGCTTCGTGCCCAGCGGCAGCGGGCCTTGCAGCTTGTAGGTGAACGGAGCCACGCCACCGCTCAGCTGGCCGAAGCTGCCGCAGGCGTTGACGCAGCCCAGTTCGACGACGCAGTACTTCGCGCACGCGGGGATCAGCGCCGCGTTGAGCGGCGGGGCGATGGTGATCACGCCGGCCACGGCCGCCTTGCTGTCCCCGGAATCGGCCGCCTGGATCGTGAATCCGTACTTGCCGGGCGTCGTCGGGTCGCCCGACACGCTGCCATCGTCGTTCAGCGACAGGCCGGGCGGGAGCACGCCGGCGCTGACCGTCCATCGATAAGGCGCGACCCCGCCGGCGGCCGTCAGCGCGATCGGCGCATAGCCGATTCCGACCTCGCCTATGTGGAAACCGGGTCCCGAGGCCGCGAACGCGGTGGTCGGCGTCGGGGACGGGGAGGGCGTCGGAGACTGCAGCGACGCGACGTTGTTACCCGTCTGGTTCGGCGGCGCGCAGGCGGAGATGGCCAACAAAAAAGCCGCCGGAGCGGCCAACCACTTTCTCTTCGCGAAATCGCTACGCACCGAACGCGATGCGCAGTGTATGGCGCTTCAGCGCGATTTCAGCTAGTCAAGCGAAATCGCGTCGCGCAGCTTGTCGAAAAATCCCCTGGACACCTTCTCCGGCCTGCCCGTCAGCCCGCCGACCTTGCGCAGCATCGCCTTCTGCTCCGGGTTCAGGTCCTTGGGCACGACCAGCTGGACCACGACGTACTGGTCTCCGCGCCGGCCGCCGCGCACGTCGGGCATGCCCCTGCCCTGGAGCCGGAACGACTGCCCGTGCTGCGTCCCTGCCGGGATCGCGATCTCGACCGGCCCCTCGATCGTCGGGATCTCGATCCGGTCCCCAAGAGCCGCCTGGACGATGTTGATCCGGAGCTCGTAGACGATGTCCTGCTCGTGTCTCGCCAGGTGCGGGTGCGCCTTGACGCGCAGGACGACGTACAGGTCGCCCGGAGGGCCGCCGCGCACGCCCGCCGCGCCTTCGCCGCTGATGCGTATCTGCGACCCCATGTCGACACCGGCCGGGACCTGCACCGACAGTCGCCTCGACTTCTGGACGCGCCCCTGCCCTCGGCAGACCGCGCACGGGTTCTTCAGGATCCGGCCGGCGCCGCCGCACGTCGGGCAGGTCGATGTGGTCACCACCTGGCCGAAGAACGATTGCGCCGCCCGCCGGATCTGCCCCGAGCCCCCGCATCCGGGACACGTCTCCTGGCCTGAGCCGGGCTCGGCTCCGCTGCCGGAGCAGTGGTCGCACGTCCCCAGGCGCGACACGTCGATCTCCTTCTCGACGCCCGCGAACGACTCCTCGAACGTGATCGTCAGGTCGTAGCGCAGGTCGTCGCCGCGGTTCGAGCGCTCGCGTCGCGAGCGCGCTCCGAATCCTCCGCCGAAGAACGTGTCGAAGATGTCCGCGAACGGCATATCGGAGAAATCGACGGCCGGCCCGCCGGCACCCACCGCCGCGTGGCCGAAGAGGTCATAGCTGCGGCGGCGGTCAGGATCGGACAGCACCGCGTAGGCCTCGCTCGCCTCCTTGAAGCGCGCGGCCGCGGCCGCATCGTCGGGGTTGCGGTCGGGGTGCGAGTCCATGGCGATCTTGCGGAACGCGCGCTTGAGCTCCTCGGGCGCGGCCTGTCGACCCACGCCGAGCACCTCGTAGTAGTCGCGCTTGACGGCCACTGGTCGCTAGATGATCAGGCTTGGTCGTCGCCCGCGGGAAGGGCAGGGCGCCGCGACACCTTCACCAGCGCGGGCCTGACCACGCGGTCGCGGACGCGGTAGCCGCGACGCAGCTCGGAGACTACGGTGTCTTCGGGGTGCTCGGCCGACTCCTCGTGGCCGATCGCCTCGTGCAGCTTCGGGTCGAACCGCGTGCCCACGGCGTCGATCGGCTCCAGGCCATGAGTGCCCAGCGCCTCCTCCAGCTTGCGCACGCTCAGCTCGAGGCCCTTGATCCACGACTCGTCCACGTTGCGGGGCCTGTGCTCGAGGACGTTCTGGAGGTCGTCGAGCACAGGGAGAAGGCGATGGATCAGCTCCGCCGACGCGTGCTGCATCGTGTCGAGCTGCTCCTGCCGCACTCGCTTCTTGTAGTTCTCGAAGTCGGCGGCCAGACGCAGGTACCTGTCCTTCATCTCCGCGAGGGCCGACTCGAGCTCGGCGATCTTGCCTTCCATCAGCGTGATGCTGGCGTCCTTGAGAGACTCGCCCTCGTTCGGGTCGTGCGGGTACTTGCGGGTGGTCATCGGGCTCTAGATACCGCGCGCGAGGGTCCGATCAAACCCCGAGCGCCGCCATCCGGTCGCTCGCGGTTCGGGCCACGGTCTGCAGGCGTGCCACGGTCTGGCTGTAGGCCATGCGCGTTGGGCCGATGACGCCGAGGACGCCCTTGAGCCGGTCGGAAGGCCCGTAGGTCGTGAGCACGACCGCGCACCCCTGCAGCTGGCTCGACATGTTCTCCGAGCCGATGACGATCTGCAGCTCCGAATCGCCGATCAGCTGCCGGAGCAAGACTGTCAGGTACCGGGTCTCCTCCAGCACCTCGAGCACCTGGTGCACGCGCGACGACTCGGCGAACTCCGGGTGGCGCAAAAGGTTCCGGACCCCGTCGTGGACGACAAGGTTGTCGGAGCCTTTCTCGTAGGCGTCGACCACCGCGATGACCCGGCCGAGCAGCTCCTTCTCGAGGCCGAGCGACGCCGCC
>VBJE01000380.1 GCA_005879675.1 Chloroflexota bacterium | reverse complement strand
GCCTTCGGCGATTGATCGAGGAGTTCGGCCTCACCCATGACGAGGTCGCGCAGCGCCTCGGCAAGCACCGCGTGTCGGTGACGCAGTCGCTTCGCCTGCTCGGGGGCTGCGCCGCGGTGCAGTCAGCGACGGCATCCGGCGCCATCACCGCAGGGCATGCGCGCGCCCTCATCGCGCTCGAGGGGCAGGGCCCGCAAGAGCACGGGCTGAAGGTGGTGATCGCCAAGCACCTCTCTGTCCGCCAGACTGAAAACTGGGTTCGCACCTACCGCCCGCTTCGGCGCCGGCGCATGGACTCGACCGCGGAGCTGCGCGCGATCGCCGCGGACGTCGAGTCGAGCCTCGGCCTGCCGATCAAGCTGACCGGGTCGCTCAACCGCGGCCGCATCGAGCTTCGTTACTCCAGTCGCGAGGAGCTCGAACGGGTCTGCGCTAAGCTCGTTTCGTAACACGCATGGCGGCCCAAC
>VBJE01000381.1 GCA_005879675.1 Chloroflexota bacterium | reverse complement strand
TCGGCCTGAGCCTCGGCCTGATCCGCAAGTGGACGAACACCACCACGTCGATGACCGCCCATGTGTCCTACAACCTGTTGGCGGGCGTCACCCTAGGCGGGAGCGTGCTCTATGCCGCTTTCGCGCTTGACGCGGTCCTCATCGCGGTCGCCTGCCTGGGGATCTGGCTGCAAGTTCGCAGCAAGGGCGTGGCAGACGGGGGTTAACGAGATGGTCAAAGGCCCGGTCCATGGCTAGAATCCGCTCCATGGCCCCAGATGTAGGATCCGCGAGCCTGCCCAAGCCCCACATATTGACCCCAATTTTGGGTACCACCACGATGCCGGTCGTCGCCGTCGTCAATCAAAAGGGGGGCGTCGGGAAAACCACGACCGCCATCAACCTGGCGGCGGCGATGGCCGAGGTCGGGCATCCGACCCTGCTCGTCGACCTCGATCC
>VBJE01000379.1 GCA_005879675.1 Chloroflexota bacterium | reverse complement strand
GTCGAGGGGCTCTCGATGTACGCGACGCTGGACAACAACGACTACCTGATCGCGAACAAGGTCGACTACAGGCTCCACGCCCCGCAGCGCGGAGACATCGTCATCCTGCGGCCGCCGACTAACAACACGACCGACTTCATCAAGCGGATCATCGGCTTGCCGGGCGAACGCCTGCTCATCCGCAGCGGCGTGGTCTACATCAACGGCCACAAGCTGGACGAGCCCTATCTCCCGGAAGCGTGGGTCAACGACACCAACTGGCCCGACAGCTCATCCGGACGGGTGATGGGAGCGGACGAATATTTCGTCATGGGCGACAATCGCAACCGCTCCCAGGACTCGCGCTTCTTCGGGCCCATCAGTCGCGATCGGATCGACGGCAAGGCGTGGTTCCGGATCTATCCCGTGGGTCCATTCGACATCTACAAGAAGATGCCGGCGCTGGAGACGGGCACCGTGTTCGCCGGGTACGCGCCCCAGG
>VBJE01000378.1:4567-6206 GCA_005879675.1 Chloroflexota bacterium | reverse complement strand
GCACCGTCTTCGACGTAGAAGTAATCCCGCACGTACTCGCCGTCCGAGCGGATGACCGGCCGGCTGTTGCGAAGGATCGACCGGATCGTCCCAGGGACGATGCGGCTCCAGTTGAGGTCGCCGCCGCCAAAGAAGTTGCCGCATCGCGTGACGATGACCGGCAGCCCGAAGGTCGACGCGAACGACTGGGCGATGAGATCCGCCGCGGACTTGCTCACGTCATAGGGGTGGACGCCCTGCAGCGGCATCTTCTCGTCGTAGGGGAGAGTCGTCTGCTCGCCATAGGCCTTGTCGGAGGAGGCGATCACGATCTGCTTCACGGTCGGAGTGCGGCGCGATGCCTCGAGCAGCGCCCACGTGCCGGCCACGTTGGTGTCGAACGTGGAGACGGGGTTGCGGTTGGCGATCGGAACGATCGTCTGCGCCGCCAGGTGGATGACCGTGTCGACCTCGTACTCGCCAAGCGCGCGTTCGAGGAGGCGCTGGTCGCGCACGTCGCCGCGCACCACCTTGACCTTTTCGACCATCTGGGAGCGGTTGAGCTCGCTCTGCGGAACCCAGTCGCGCACGAGGCACACGACGTCGGCCTCCACGTTGAGAAGGCTCCGCACCAGCCACCCGCCCACCAGGCCGGTCGCGCCGGTGACCAGCACGGGCCGGTCGCGCCACGCGAAAGCGGAGACGCTCAACTCCAGACCTTCCAGGGCGCTTCACCGTCACGCCACAGACCGTCCAGCAGGCGGACGTCGCGCAGCGTGTCCATGCACTGCCAGAAGGCGCCGTGGCGGAAGGCTGAGAGCTTGCGATCTACCGCGAGCTGCTCGAGCGCGTCCGCTTCGAGGCTGTCGTCGTCGCCGTTCAGGTAGTCGAACACCTGCGGCTCGAAGCACATGAAGCCGCCGTTGATCCAGCCCTCGCCGATCTGCGGCTTCTCGAGGAACTGGGTCACGAGGTCGCCTTCGAAGTTCAGCGCGCCGAACCTCGCCGGCGGTCGCACAGCGGTGAGCGTGCCGACCGTCTTTTGCGCGCCGTGAAATTCCAGCAGCGTGTTCAGGTTTACGTTGCAGACGCCGTCGCCGTACGTGAGCAGATGAGGTGCACCACCCAGTCGTCGACGTCGGCCTCGTGGAAGCTCGTCCGCCCGGTTGCAAGCTCGACAGTCACGCTCTTGACCAGCCCGTGGTAGTCCAGGAAGTACCGCTTGATGTCCTCGCCCTTGTAGCCGAGGGCGACGAAGAACTCGCGCATTCCGAAGGATGCGTAGTACTTCATGATGTGCCACAGGATCGGCCGCCCGCCGATCGGAACCATCGGCTTGGGGCGGATCTCGGTCTCCTCAGCGAGGCGCGTGCCGAGGCCGCCGGCCAGGATCACAACCTTCATCGCCTTGAATGTTCCTTCATCAGTGCTGCGTCGTGGAGTGGGGCGGATCGGCCGCGGAGCAAGTCTAGCAACGGGCCCGCTTCGTGCTCACGCGCTGCGGCGCCGGCCGAGTAGCCGACGGCCCACCAGAAGAGGAACGTCACAGACAGATCCCCCCAGACGTCGCTCGTCAGCGTGATCGGTATCAGCGCGATGCCGCCGACTCCGGCCACGAGCAGCATGGCGTAACCAAACGATCGCTCCCGCGCGCGCCACA
>VBJE01000378.1:3217-4459 GCA_005879675.1 Chloroflexota bacterium | reverse complement strand
AGGCCCGCTCCGAACGGATGCCTGAGGTCGAGGGAGAAGTCCGCCGCGAGGAAGCGCAGGTGCTCGGCGAGGGACGGGTCGCCCATGTACAGGATGGAGTTGTGGTGCGACTCGCCTGGCAGCAGGTAGGGATCGACCACCGGGCCGACCGATGGGTACCACAGCAGGACCGCCGCCACGCCGGCGCCGACGACGGGAACGAGGGCCATGCTCAGCCGAGACCGCCACAGCAGCGCGAGCAGGACGACCTCGAGGGCCAGGCACAGCTCGGCGAGTCTGGTCACGGCCAGGAGCACGCCGATCAAGAACAGCGTTCCCATGACCAACGACGCCATCAGCGCCGCGCGCCTCTTCGCGCGATCGATCAGCATCGCGGCCAGCGGGAAGACGAGGAGGCCCGTATAGGTGATGCCGAGCGGGCTGATGTACGTCGACACCATTCGCCTGAGCAGCAGCCCGTCGGGCAGGCTCTGGAAGAAGTTTTCGGGAAGCCCCGCGGGCCCGTTGTACTTGAACCCGAGCCAGCTGGAGTAGAGGCTCACGCCCCAGTCAAGCCAGCGTGCGGTCGGCACGAAAAACAAATGCGCCAACGAAAGCTCCGGCGCCGACTATCAGCCACGCGGTCACGCTGAGGTCGCGTTCCACCGGCCGCGCGAAGACGCGGCCGAGGAAATAGAGGAGCGGGATGAGCGCGTCCACACGAAACGCGATGAGCTTCTGCAGCAGGTTCGTGTCGCCGCCCAGCACGCTCGAGGGCAGCGCGAGGTAGACGAGGAGAATGCCAGTGAACGCGATAGCCATCCAGTCCGTGGGAATCCATCGCCATCGTTCCCCGCGGGTGCGAGCGCGCAGGAGCCGTACGACCGCGAGCGCGACGAGGGCGGCCAGCACCAGCTCCTTCCAGCCCTGGACGACGCGGACGAGAGGTCCGGGAGTCTGGAGGTTCAGCAAGAGCATGAGCACGAAGTTGTGGACGGCCATGCCCGCCACGATCACGCCAAGGCCGATGAACGGCCTGCGTGACACCACGTAGATGGCTGCGATCGTCGAGCCCAGGACAACGAGCGCGAGACCTGTGCCGAGCACGCTTGTTGTCATGTTGACCTGAATTATGGGTATGTGGACTTCGCCGCCCGGAGAACGATGTTTGCGGGGTTAACCTTGTGCCATGGCCCGAAGTCCGGCCAGCCAACCCGAGTTCGATCCCACGGCGCAGCAAGAGGTTGCGACTCCGCCGGCCTT
>VBJE01000378.1:0-3188 GCA_005879675.1 Chloroflexota bacterium | reverse complement strand
GGCTGCCGAAAGCCTTGATCGTGGGCGACGCCATCGTCGCGGTGCTCTCGGTGATGCTCGCCTACTGGTTCCACCATACGTTCGATCCCTTCCACACGCTCACACCCGGCGAGCTTCCTATTCGCCCATACCTCGTGGCGCTTCCTTTCGTCGTCTTCTTCTTCGTCGTCGCCCTCTCGGCCAATCACCAGTACCAGTCATGGAGAGGACGCACGTTGGTCGATCTGCTGCTGCAGCTGTACAGCGGAATCGGGCTCGCCGCGATCATGATGCTGGCGGTCATCTCGCTTGCCAACCTCGGCATCTATTACTCGAGGTTGACGATCACTTACACCATCGTCATCAGCCTGGTGCTGATGACGCTCGAGCGTTACGTGCTGCGGCAGTACGAGACTCGATTGCGCCGCCAGGGAATCGGCACCGAGCGCGTGCTGATGGTGGGCACAGCCGCGGGCAGCGAGATGCTCATCCAGCGCATGAACATGTTTCCGCAGTACGGATTCCAGGTCGTCGGAGTCGTCGACGACGAGCGTGCGGCGGGTACTACCTTCGCCGGCACACCGGTGGTCGGCGCGGTCGCGGACGTGCAGGCCGTCGCGCGAAGGATGCACGCTGACCAGGTCTTCCTGGCTCTGCCAGGCGGAAGCAGGAAGGAGCTGCTGCAGCTCATCAAGATCTGCGAGGACGAGAACCTGGAGTTCAAGATCATCCCCGACCTGCTGGAGGTCATGAGCACGCGGGTCGACGTGAATGCGATCGATGGCGTTCCCCTGGTCGGGATCCGCAGGAACAGATTGCTCGGCGTCAACGCCGTCATCAAGCGGCTCATCGACATCGTGATCGGAACGCTGCTGCTCGTGATCTTCAGTCCGATCCTGCTCATCGTCGCGATCCTGATCAAGCTCACGTCTCCGAGCGGACCCGTGATCTTCCAGCAGGAGCGCATCGGCATGCACCGGCGGCCGTTCAACGTCTACAAGTTCCGCACGATGATCCCCGACGCTGAGGCGAAGACCGGTCCGGTCGTCGCCAAGCCGGGTGACCCGCGCACGACAGCGGTCGGCAAGGTGCTCCGGCGCACGAGCCTCGACGAGCTGCCGCAGCTGGTCAACGTCCTCAAGGGCGACATGAGCCTGGTGGGCCCTCGCCCGCAGCCGACGTTCTTCGACGATCGCTACAGCGTCGACGTCCCGAGGTATCTCGAGCGCCAGCAGGTGCGCCCGGGGCTCACGGGATGGGCCGAGGTCAACGACCTGCGCGGCGCCGCGCCGATCGGCGACCGGACGCTCTATGACGTGTACTACGTCGAGAGCTGGTCGCTGGCGCTCGACTTGAAGATCATTCTGCTCACGGGGCTTCGATTATTCTTCCAGCGCCACGCATACTGACGGCCTGAACTCGTCCTCCCAACCGTCCTACCGCTTCACACTCATCTTCGCGGCGATCACAGCGGCTCTCGCGCCGGCGTACGTGGTGCGGTGGCACTACGGCTTCTATCCGACCACGCTGCTCGAGCACGCCATCGCGGCCACCGTGCTCGTCTATGTAATCGAGACGTTGCGCAGCGGCGCGCCCATCACGATGCGTTCGCCATTCCTGGGGCCGGCAATGCTGCTTGTCATCGCCCATCGAGCCCATCGCCTATGCGGCGGTCCTCGTCCACGTGTTGTCGACGCCGAGGCGCGTGTTCGCGGTGCTGGCCGGACTGGCCGTCGCCGGCGTCGTTGTCGGGCTGCCGAACCTTGTCGTCGTGCTGGAGGGTCTTCGAGCCCACTCCTATGACGTGACGCAGACGCCGCCAGTCGTCATCTACATGACGGCCAACGCGGTGGCGCTTTTCCTCGGACCGCTGATCGCGATCGCAGCGAGTCTGGTGCTCCACGTGCAAGACCGGACGGTGCGCCTCGTGAGCGCCGCATTCCTCCTGGTCGCCGGCCCCGCGATGCTGCTCACCTTCTCGCGCGGTGGCTTCCTGGCCATGGCGGCAGTGGCGGTTGGGCTCGCGCTCTCCCATCGGCGCCGGCTGTGGCTGCTCGCCGGCACCGCGGCGGTCGCAGCGGTCCTAGTGCTGATCCCGCCGATCTACACGCGGGTGTCAGTCGAGTTCCAGAACGTCGGCGGCACCACGCTCTTCGGCCGGGCCGGACGCCTTGCGTTGTGGTCTGCGACCTTGCAGATGCTGAGCCGCTTCCCGGTCTTCGGAGCGGGCCTCTCCGGATTCGCCGACCGGATCGGCCCCTACTGGAACGCCGACCACCCCGAGCGCTTCATCGACCCCCACAACATCGTGCTCAACTTCTGGGTCGAGACCGGCGTGCTCGGCGTGATCGCCATGGCGTGGCTGCTCTTCATCGGCTTCCGCTGGTCGTGGCACGGATGGCGCGCGGGTCAGGACCTGTGGCGTGCGATCAGCCTTGGCGCGCTGCTGGCGCTCGTCGCGGTGGTCGTGCACGGCCTGGTCGACGTGCCCTACTTCAAGAACGACCTCAGCCTGGAGTTCTGGATCGTGATCGCGATGATCGAATGCGCCCGCCGCTGGGGCTACAAGCGCACGGCCTGATCCAGTTCAGGACTGGCCGACCACGTGCGGCCACGCCTCGTAGAAGTTGGTGTCAATCGAGCCGGCCTCCACGCCGGAGCCGAGGTCGTAGATGTAGGTGGTGCCCGTGATTGGCGGCCCGCCGAGCCCGCAGGGAGTGACGGTCGTGCACGGCGTCTCGCCCGCGTACCACACGAGGCTGGCGGTCGCGAAGATGGCGCCGACCCTCGGGCTCGGCGAAAGCTGCTGAATCGCCCCGGAAGCGGTGGTCAGGTCCAGCGCCTCGGCGACGTGGTTGCTCTGCGCGTTGAGCAGCGAGAACACCATGCGGCTCCCATCCGGGCTCGCATGCGGGCGGATCCAGGCGGTGCCGTTGCTCACCGCAACCACGCCGCCGGGCGCCCACGACTGCACGCCGGCGCTGGTACGGAAGTACAGGCGCGCGCCGCTGCCCGCCCACGCGGCCATCGTGCCGTCGGTGCGGGTGTAGGCGACGCTGCCGTCGGAGACGTGATGCACCCGGATTGGCGTGGGCGTGAACGTCTGCTCGACCGCGACGTACTGGCCGTCGGCGGAAAAGCCGACGAAGAGGTCGTCGCTGTCGGGGTTCGCTCCGCGCGCGGGTACGGCGCCGAGGTCCGCCAGCAGC
>VBJE01000377.1 GCA_005879675.1 Chloroflexota bacterium | reverse complement strand
TGACGTACACGAGCCTGCCTGGCAGCTGACCGATGCCGACGACGCCCGCGGCAAGGGCACCAAACTTGATGCCGTCGCCGGCATCGATGAGGAAGGGCACCAGCTGCACCAACATCGCCGACCACGTGTAGCTGCCCAGCGCCAGGGCAATCGCCAGGAACCAGAATCGGCGGCTCGTCAACGCTGCGTGCACCTGGTCTCGGGCGGGGGTGACCGCGTCCTCTTTGGCCGCGCGGGGTGCGGGCCGAAGCACCGCGGCGTGGAGTGGGATCCCGACCGCCGCCAATATGACGGCAAGAACCATCAGTGCTCCACGCCAGCCAAGGTCCGCTGTCAGGGTTCCCGTCAGCGGCGAAAAGATGAAGCTCGAGAAGGCTCCGACAAGCGTGATCGCCGTCAGCGCCTCGCGGCGGCGGGAGCGAAACCACTTCGTCGCCACCGCGAAAACCGAGTTGTAGAGCAAGGTCGCCATCGCGACACCGAGCCCAGCGAACACCAGGTACAGCTCGAGGCGGCTGTGGATCTGTGACCACGCGAGAACCAGTCCCGCGCCCAGCGCCGAACCGCCGGCCAGAAGGATCCGCGGGCTGTACCGGTCGAGCGCAATCCCGACCGCGACTCCGGCCACAGCCCAGACCGCGAGAGCGAGAGAGAAGGCGCCCGCGAGCTCGATCCGGGACCACCCGAGCTCCTGCTGCATCGGCACGAGCACGATTCCGAACGCATAGGTCAGGACCCCGTACGAAACGGTGACCGTGACCGCAAGGGTCCCAACGACCAGCCAACCGTATGGCGGGTCCTGTGGTGGCTCCCCTACGTGGCTTTCTTGCACCCTTCAGCGCTCGCCGGGGAGTCTACAAATGCATCGTCCTCGAGAGGTCTGGCCGAGATCGCTTTGAGGGGCTAATCTCTCTCTATGAAACGAGTGAATCTGGGGCTTTTCGCGTGTGCTCTGGTACTTACCCTCGCATGTGGTGGAGGTGCGGGCTCCCCAACCACCGGATCGACCATTGTCCTCGGCGCCCCGCTCGGGCTGACGGGTTCCCTGACCAAGGAGTCGGCGCTGACGAAGCAGGGCTACGACCTCTGGCTCGACTGGATCAACAAGCAAGGAGGGATCAACGTCGACGGGACCAAGCATCCCGTCAAGATCAAGTACTACGACGACACGAGCAACGCCAACCAGTCCGCCGTGCTGATGCAGAAGCTCATTTCCTGCTCGGTCCGTATGGGAGCGCCGCCACGGCCACCGACGCGGCCATCGCCGAGCAAAACCAGATTCCCATGGTGGAGGCCAACGGCGCCGCGCAGTCGATCTTCAACCAGGGCTACAAGTACACCTTCGGCGTCCTCAGCCCGGCCAACAAATACCTCCAGGGTGTGGTCGACATGGCCGCGACGCTGAACCCGAAGCCGACCAGGATCGCAATGTTGAGCGCCGACGACAACTTCAGCCTCGAGGTCGCGCAGGGCATCGTCGACTACGCGCCTTCGAAGGGCATGCAGGTGGTGCTCTACAAGAAGTACAAGAACGGCGCCACGACGCTGACCGCGGAAGTCCAGGCCGCGAGAGGGGCGACGCCCGACATCGTGCTCAACTCAGGCCACCTGGCGGAGGCGATCGCCATCCACAAAGCCGCCAAGGAACAGAAGCTGAACGCGAAGATATTTGCGTACTCGGTTGGCCCGTCGACGCCTGACTTCATCAAATCCCTGGGCAAGGACGCGAACTTTGTCTACGACGGGTCGCAGTGGACGCCGCAGGTCAAGTACCAGCCGGCGTTCTACCTCTCGGTGGCCGACTACGTCGCCGCCTACAAGGCGAAATACCCGGACCAGGGCGACCCCGACTACCACGTCGCCGAGTCGACGGCGGCGTGCCTCGCCCTGCAGCGCGCGATCGAAAACGCCAAGTCACTCGACCCCAAGAAGGTGCGTGACGCGCTGGCGGCGCTCGACGTGACGACGTTCTACGGCCAGATCAAGTTCGACAGCCGGGGCATCAACATCTACAAGCCCATGGTGGTGGAGCAGATCCAGGACGGCGCTCACCACACCGTCTACCCGACGGACGTCGCTGACAAGCAACCGATGTACCCGACGCCGGGCTGGGACCAACGCTGATGACCGGGTAGCGGTTGGGCGACTTCGTCCAGCTGCTGATCATCGGCCTGCTGGGCGGTGGGATCTACGCGGCGGTCGGGGTCGGCTTCGGCCTGGTGTGGGGCGTGCTCAACATCGTGAACCTGGCCCACGGGGCGCTGGTGATCGTCGGTGCCTACCTGACCTGGCAGATTTTCACCGCCTGGGGTTTGGACCCGTTCCTGACCCTGCCGATCGACGCGGTGGCGCTCTTCGTGCTCGGATACGCCGTCCAGCGCGGGGTGATCAATCGGATCATTCGCGCGCCGCTGCTGTTCACCTTTCTGCTCACCTTCGGTTTGAACCTGATCGCGGTCAACGTCCTGCTTCTCATCTTCAAGTCCGACTTTCGCTCGGTGACCACGGGCTACTCCGGGGCTGGGCTGGAGCTTGGTGGCATCGTCCTCCCCTACATCCGGCTGGCCGCGTTGGGCATCGCCCTCCTGATGGCCGCCGCGCTCGCCGTCCTGCTCAGCCGATCGCGGATAGGGCTGGCGATCCAGGCGGTGGCCGCGGACCGTGACGCTGCCCAGCTGGTCGGCATCGATCTACGCCACGCCTACGCGGTCACGTACGGG
>VBJE01000016.1 GCA_005879675.1 Chloroflexota bacterium | reverse complement strand
AAGGACGGTGATGTTGCGCGCCGACATCGACGCGCTGCCGATCCATGAAGAGTCAGGCGTGGACTTTCACTCGCGGTTCGACGGCCGGATGCACGCGTGCGGGCATGACGCGCACATGGCGATCATGATCGGCGTCGCGCGCACCCTGATCGACCGCATCTGGGATGTGAACGGCAAATACCTCTTCGTCTTCCAGCCGGCCGAGGAGATAGTCGAGGGCGCAAAGGCGATGATCGCGCGCGGCCTTCTCGACAACCATCGACCGGATGTGGTCATCGGGCTGCACATCGCGAGCTTCATCGAATCTGGCACCGTGATCACCAAGCCCGGCCTTCTGTGGGCCGGGTCCGATGCGTTCGACGTCAAGTTCTCGGGACCGGGCGGGCACGGCGGCATGATGGGCCGGCGCGGCAACGTGCTCGCCGCGCAGGCATTCTTCATCGAGCGCCTGCACACGGTCGTCGAGGGCCTGGAGCAGGACGGTGTGCAGTGCCACACCACGGTCGGCAACATCGCAAGCGACGGCGCCTGGAACATCGTGCCGCGCGGCGTCCTCGTGCAGGGAAGCCTGCGCACGTTCAACGCCTCGTTGCGCGAGCAGGCGCTCGACCGTTTGCACGACCTGCTGCACGAGGCCGAGAGCGAGTTCGAGGTGAAGGCGAACGTCGACCTGGTCCACGGCACCGTGCCGCTGATGAATGAGCCCAACGTGACGCGCACGGTGCTCGAGGTCGGCGAAGAGCTCATCGGCGATCGCGCCAGCCTGCTCGGCAGGCCGCTCACGGTGAGCGACGACTTCGCCGAGTTCCTGACCCGCATCCCCGGTTGCTACTTCATGCTCGGGGCCCGCCCCGCCGGGGACGTGCCGCCCGCCCATCACTCGCCCGGGTTTCGCATCGACGAAGCGGCGCTGCCGGTGGGCGTGAAGGTTCTCGCGGGGGCGGCCTCTCGACTCGCCGCCGAGTAGCGATTGCTCTTTCTGTTCGCGATTTTCCTCGGCATCGTCGCCGGCCTGCTCACGGGCGGAAAGCTCGGCAACCTGGGGCGGATCAGGTTCCGCTGGCCGTGGCTCGTGGTGCTGGCCGTCCTGGTGCGTGGAGCGGTGCTGCTGACGCCGTTGAACCGCTTCGAGGGCGCCCAGTACGTCTACGTGCTCTCGCTGGCCGCGATCGGGGCATGGACGGCGGTCCACTGGCGGCGCCTGCCCGGCGTGTGGATGGTCACTGCGGGCAGCGCGCTGAACCTGCTGGTGATCGTGGCCAATGGCGGGCGCATGCCGGTGGCACCAGAGCTGGCCGGCTCGGCGCTGCTTGATCGGGGCACGATCGGCCAGTACACGGTGATGGGCTCAGGCACACAGCTGAACCTGCTGGGCGACTGGATCCGGATGTATCCGATCCCCGAGGCCTACAGCCCGGGAGACGTGCTGATCGCCCTCGGGCTCGCTATCGTGGTGTTTCTCGCCGTCAGAAACCCCGGCGCGTATGAAGGAGTGACCCGCCCGTGATCATCTTCTGGATCTTCACGCTTTTCGTCGGCGCCTCGGCGTTCACGTTCGCGTTCATCGCCCTGCAGCTCGGTCTCGGCGCGTCGCTTGTCTACGCCATCGTGGCAATGCTGCTGGCGCGAGGGATCCTCAGCATCGTCCGGCGCTCTCTTATCGTCCGCGAACGGATGGCCCCCGAGGCCGACGTGATGGAGCGGACGGTGGAAACGAACCGGGCGGTCTTCTGGAAGCGCGCGATGTTCCTCGCGCTCATCCCCATCGGGTACCTCGGTATTTCCTACGTGGCGTTCGGACTTGCTCCCGAAGACGCGCTGGCGGCGCTGCCTGACTTTCTGGCCCTCGCCCTGACGCAGCTCGTCTACCTGCTGTTCCTCCTGGGCGCGAACTTCATGTTGTTCTTCGGCCCGTTCTACCTCTACACGCGCATCGGCAAGACGATGATCAACCCCGACGACGCCAACTTCGGGGTGAACATCGAAGACGTCCGCGGCCAGAAGGCCGCGGTTGGCGAGATGTCCCGAATCCTTCGCCTCATCGAGCACGGCCGGCTCTTCACCAAAGCGGGGGGCAAGCGTGAGCGCGGCGTGCTCATGGTCGGCCCTCCAGGCACGGGCAAGACGATGCTCGCCAAGGCGATCGCCTCGTCGCTGCACGTCCCGATCTACATCGCCAACGGCGGTTCGTTCGCCGGCATGTTCCTCGGCATCGACGCGCTCAGCGTCTTCCTCATGGTTCGCGCCGCGCGCAAGCGGGCGAAGGTCTGGGGCGGCTGCATCGTGTTCATCGACGAGATCGACGCCTTGGGACAGCGCCGCAACCAGGGGGGCGCAGGCGGGGGAATGATGGGCGGGATGGGTGGCATGTTCGGTGGCGGCATGCTCGGCCTCAACATGCTGCTCGTCCTCATGGACGGCATCGACAACCCGGGCTGGGCGATCCGCCAGCTGCGAGGCCTGGTGAACCTGACTCTCGATGGCCTCTACATCCCGCGCGTGATCGGCGCCAACGGCTCGAAGCTGAACCTCCGCATCCCGGCGCTGAAGGCTCCCAACTACAACATCCTCTTCATCGGCGCCACGAACCGCCCGCAGGTTCTCGACGAGGCTTTGACACGCCCAGGCCGGTTCGGACGGCAGATCGTCTTCCGCCTCCCCGACCGCGAGTCCCGCAAAGACATCGCCGCGCTGTACTTCGACAAGAAGACCCATGACGCCGCCCTGGACACGCCCAGCAAGCGAGACGAGTTTGCGCGGATCACGGAGAAGTACTCGCCCGCCGACATCGAGCAGGTGCTCTCGCTCGCGCTGCTCTACGCGTTCGAAGAGGGACGCGAAGCGTTCAGCTGGAAAGACATCCGCGAGGCGATGGGCAACGTGGAGGCCGGCCTTGCGATCCCGGTCGAGTACACCGAGAAGGACCGGATAGCGATCGCGCGGCACGAGCTCGGGCATGCGGTGGCGTCACATTTCTTCAAGTCCGACCATGCGCACGTTCGGCTCTCGATCCGACGCCGTGCGAGCGCGACGGGCGAGATCGGCGGCTACCACCTGTCCCTGCCGACCGAGGAGCAGTGGGGCGGGTCGCGATTCCGGTCTCAGCTGGCCGCCGACATACGGCATGACCTCGGCTCGATCGCGTGCGAGCGGGTCTTCTACGGCGAGAACTCGGCCGGCGTCTTCGGCGACCTCCAGATGGCGACCGCGATGGCGTGCCGCATGGTCGGGACGATCGGGATGGGCGCCGACGCGCTGGAGCCGAAGATGTCGGTCAAAGCGGCCAACATCGGCGAGCACCTCATTTCCGTCTCGGAGGTGACGCAGGGCATCCACGAGCAGTCGACGTGGGTGGGCGCGGTGCTTCACAACCATCACGCGCGCCGCACCGTGGCGCAGCTTCTCGGCTCGGCGTACATCGACGACTGGCGTTTGATGTACGTCAACAAGGAGGCGATCGACCAGGCGGCCGAGGCCCTGATCCAGCAGGGCGGCGAGCTGATGGGCGACGAGATCACCGGGCTGCTCGACTCGATCGGCATGCGGCAGCCGACGGCCGCGGACCCCTACCCCGACGACATGCCGGCCGTGCCCGACCAGCGCGCCGACCTGACGGCCCTCGAGGGCACGGCCTGATCCGACTTCCGATCGCGATCCTGGTGGCGATGGCGCTCGCGGCCCTGCCGCACGCTGCCGGCGCGCAGGATCCTGACGTCGCGCCGAACGCGCACCACGAGGCGGCGCGCATCGTCGCCGCCGAGCTGGCGATGCAGGAGGCGACGCAGCGCCTGGCGGCTCTGGCGGCCGAGCATCCTGTCGGTCTCGCCGAGACCATGCGACACGAGCTGGCTATCGCGGGCGCGACGTACACCTTCCGTCAGGCCGCTCGCCAGGAGGAGCTGCGCCTGTACGAGCTCGCCAGCTACGCGAGCGTGGAGAAGGCGGTCCTTCCGCTTCTGCCGGCCCGCATACAGGGCCCGATGGGCGACTCCATCGCGGCGCTGCACTCGCTGTACATCCTCGCGGGGATCGACGAGTACTACCTGGTCAACGTGCATTTCACGCATCCGTACTCCGACGCGGCGCCGCTGAGCGCGCTGCGCTCTTACTACCTCGAGGCGCAGAACCGGTACGGAGTCGACGCGAGCTACCTCGCCTCGATCAATTTCATCGAGAGCAACTTCGGCCGCATCAACGGCCCGTCGTCGGCCGGCGCGATGGGCCCCATGCAGTTCCTGCCCTCGACGTGGGCCAACTACGGGCAGGGCGGCAACATCATGGATCCCCACGCGTCGATCCTCGCCGCGGCGCGCTACCTCGTGCACTACGGCGCGCCATACGACATGCGCACCGCGATCTGGCACTACAACCTGGATTACAACTACGTCGACTCGGTCGAGCTCTTCGCGCGCGCCTACCGGGCCGACCCCGGCTGGCTCGAGCGCATGTACTACTGGAACACGTTCGGCTAGACCCGTGGGCCGGCTGATCTACTCGACGATCATGTCGCTCGACGGTTTCATCGCCGACGAGCACGGCAACTTCGACTGGGCCGCGCCGGACGAAGAGGTGCACCGGTTCATCAACGAGCTCGAGCGCCCGGTCGGCACCTACCTGTATGGGCGACGGATGTACGAGACGATGGTCTATTGGGAGACGGGCGGCGACGACTCCGATATCGAGCGCGAGTTCGCTCGCATCTGGCGGGCTGCCGACAAGATCGTCTACTCGCGCACCCTGCAGAAGGCGTCGAGCGCCCGGACTCGGATCGAGCGCGAGCTCGAGCCCGATGAGGTGCGGCGGCTGAAGGCGTCGGCCGCGAAGGACATCACCGTCGCAGGCCCGGAGCTGGCCGGACAGGCCCTTCAGTCCGGGCTCGTCGACGAGCTCCAGCTGTTCGTCGTGCCGGTTGTCGTCGGTGCCGGGAACCGCGCGCTTCCCAGCGGTCTGACGGCGCAGTTGGTTCTTGGCGAGGAGCGCCGCTTCGGCAACGGCACCGTCTTCCTGCGCTACGACGTCCGCTGAGCCGCGAGCGCCGGCGACGGCCGCAAATCAATCCCGAAATGGATTGTTAGAGTGATTACTCATGGAGTACCGGATCGAACAGTTGGCCCGCACCGCCGGCGTGGCCGTGGACACGATCCGCTTCTACCAGGGCAAGGGCCTGCTGGACTCACCGCGACGAGAGGGGCGGGTCACCTGGTACGGCCAGGGCCACGTCGAGCGCCTGAAGCGGATCAAGGAGCTGCAGCAGCAGGGCTTCACGCTGACGGTCATCCAGCGCTTCCTCTCGGGCGAGCTCGAACCCTCGGACGAGGCGCTGGTCGCCGCGGTGCCCCGCCCCTCGGCGCCACAGACGCTCACGCTCGCGGAGCTGGCGGAGCGCAGCGGTGTCGCCGAGCCGCTGCTCCTGAGCCTCCAGCAGGCGGGCCTGCTGGTCCCGATCGAGGCCGACGCCGATGACGCGCGATACCCCGCCGACGACCTCGAAGCCATCGCCTCCGGGATGAAGCTGATCTCCGCGGGCGTGCCCATCGGGGCGCTGATGGAGCTGGGCAAGGACTACGCCGCGGCTGTGGATCGCACGGCCAGGCAGGCGGTCGACCTGTTCGACCGCCACGTGCGGGAGCGCATCCAGGCCGAGGGTGGCGAGACCGAGGCCGCGGAGCGCCGGCTGCTCCAGACCTTCAACGACCTGCTCGAGGCCAGCGGCATCCTCGTCCGCCACCACTTCCAGCGCACGCTGCTGCGCGCGGCCCGCGAGCACATCGAGAAGAAGGAATGATCGAGGCGACGAAGATCCGTGGGCGCGAGATCGACCGCACGCCGGATCTCGTCGACCTGGTCACCGCCGCCCGCGACGCCGGCCACGAGGTGATGCTCATCGAGCGCCCGATGCCCGACGCCGTGAGCGTGGCCGCCATCGGCCGCGCGCTCGACATCGTCGCGGCGCCTCGCGGCGTTGCCCTCGAAGACGCGCTCGGCCACGTGACTGACTTCGAGCCGGCGTATGACGGCAACCAGATCCGCGCCGCCTCGCGCCTCTGGCACCGGATCTCCTCCAGCGACGCCCTGGCGGTCGGCGGTTTTGCGTACCGTCCCGACCGCGAGCCGAGCGCGGCATGGTCTGGATTTCCCGCCCTTCTGTTCCGCGTGCCGGCGCTGGCCGTCATGCGCAAGCGCGGCCGGACATTCGTCGTGGCCGCGGCGCCCGATGCCGAACAGCTCCTGGATCTGCCGTCCTGGATCGTGAGAGCCCCGGCGGCACGAAAGCTCGACGTGACACCGGTGCGCAATCCGCTCGCGTGGACCGCCGCGGTGCAGACCGCGGCGGGGCGGCTCCGCGCCGGCGAGGCGGAGAAAGTCGTGCTCGCGCGCGAGGTGGTGGCGCGCGGCGACGGCGTCGTCTCCGCGGGCAACGTTGCGCGCGGCCTGCGCGCCGCTTATCCAGCCTGCTTCACGTACCTCATCTCGGGGGCCGACGGCACGGCGTTCGCGGGCGCCTCGCCGGAGCTCCTGGTCCGCAGGACGGGACGGTATGCGTTCTCGCAGCCGATGGCGGGCTCGGTCGCGCGCGGCGGCACCGACGCCGAGGACGAGCGCCTCGCCGCGGAGCTGAGCATGAGTAAGAAGGACGCGGTCGAGCATCGCCTGGCGTCGAGATTCGTGGTCGACACGCTGCGGCCGTTCTCGTCATCGGTCAGCGCTCCCGAGCCCGAGGTCGTGCGCTTCACCAACATCCAGCACCTGGCCACAAGCGTCGCGGCCGAGCTGCGCGATCCGGCCGCCGACGTCCTCACCCTCGCGGCGGCCTTGCACCCGACGCCCGCGGTCGGAGGTTGGCCCCGCGCCGCCGCCGACTCGCTCATCGACGAGCTCGAAGGCATGGAGCGCGGCTGGTACGCGGGAGCGGTCGGGTGGATGGACGGGCGCGGCGACGGCGAGCTGGCGGTGGCGCTGCGGTGCGGCCTGCTGTGGGAGGACGGCGCGCGACTCTACGCGGGCGTGGGCGTGATGCCCGACTCCGATCCCGAGCTGAAGTTCAAAGCCTTGCTCACGGCCCTGACCTGATGGAGACGACGATCAACGGCGCGCGCATCCACTACGAGCGCGCGGGCGCGGGGATGCCGGTGATCTTCCTGCACGCCGGCGTCGCCGACCACCGCATGTGGGACCCGCAGGTCATCGGGTTTGCGAAGCATTTCGATGTGATCCGCCCGGACCTACGCGGCTTCGGCAAATCCCAGCTGCCGCCCAGGTCGTGGTCCCCGGTCGCGGACGTGCTCGGGCTGATGGACGAGCTGGACCTCAAACCTGCCCACGTCATCGGCTGCTCGATCGGCGGCGGCGTGGCGATCGACTTCGCGCTCGAGCATCCGGGACGCATCTCCAGGCTCGTCCTCGTCGGACCGGGTATCGGCGGCAGGCATTTCGGCGAGAAATATCCGGAGCTCTTCGCCGAGATCGAGGCCGCCGACAAGTCGGGCGACATGGATGCCGTCAATCGCGCCGACGCGCGCCTCTGGCTGGACGGGCCGCGTCGCCGCGAGGGCTATGTCGGCCAGCCGGTGCGCAAC
>VBJE01000386.1:1696-1897 GCA_005879675.1 Chloroflexota bacterium | reverse complement strand
TCAGCGAGACCATCGCGAAGCGAAGCAGGCCATGGCGCGGCTTGTGCTTGGGAATCTGCCGTCGGACTCGCGCTCGCGCGCGCGCCCGCTTTCTCTGTGCGGCCAGGGCGGGACCTCCGGGACGTTTTCTGAGGCGTTAGCTGAGTTCGGTAAGGCGGGAGTTTACCAACACGGCCCCTTACCTGAGTCCGAGCGCTTCGG
>VBJE01000386.1:0-1453 GCA_005879675.1 Chloroflexota bacterium | reverse complement strand
AAGAAGCCGGCGAACGGCGGCGCGCCGGCGAGCGACAGCATGGCCAGAGCCAGACCGGCGGCTCGGATCGGCCGCACCGCGCCCAGCCCGGCGATCGCCGACTCCCCCGCCTCGGCTCGGCCGAGCAGGGCGGGCCCGCAGGTCGCTCCGATCGCGAAGGCGCCGAGCAGGAACAGCGACGCCGCGATCCCCGCGCGGTAGTGAGTCGACAACCCGGCCGCGACCCAGCCCAGCTGACCGGCCGCAAGGTAGGCCATCCTGGGTCGCGGGGAGCGGACGGCAAGCGCGCCCGCGCCGCCTCCGACGATCGCGATCGCGGCCACGACCTGCGCGTACAACGCATATGCCGCCGGGATGGCGACCAGGGCGGCCACGAGCTTGATCGCCACGGTTGCCGCCGCCACCGCGGTCAGCCCGACGACCAGCCCCGCGCCCAGTGGTGACGCGCCTATGCCCACCGCCAGCCCCGCGACGTGGAACGGCGCCAGCCCGGCCCGCACACCGAGGCCGGCGATGAGCAGCAGCACCGGGAGCGCGATCGCCACCGTCGCGGAATGCCCGACGAGCACGTCCCGCACCGTGCGCAGGTCGGAGTTGCCAGTCGTCGCGTAGATGAACGCCATCCCGAAGAGAAGCAGACCGCTGGCGACCCCGCCTGCCAGGAGCAGCCGCAGGGCGAGGTCAGGCCTGCGGAGCGAAACCAGGACCACGGCCGACGCGGCCGCCAGCTCGAGCCCGGCCCACAGGCCGAGCATGTCACCCGCGGACGCCGCGACCATCACGCCGAACGCCGCCAGCAGCGGCATCGCGACGCCGATGTGCACCGAGTCCTCAGCCGCCCAGTCGGCCGCCGCCAGCGCGATCACCGCGGTCAGCAGCGCCGCCGCCTTGGCGAACAGCGCAAAACGGTCCTGGATGACAGCGCCGCCGAAGTATGTGGTCAGGGCGGCGCCCGCCCACAGCTCGATGGCGAAGGCAACGAGCACGACGCCGGCAGCGACCTGAGGCAGGTACGCGCGTGAGCTGCGCGGCAGCCAGCCGAAGCGCCCCGCCAGGAGGACCACCAGGGCGAGCGCGGCGACCAGGGCCTCCGGGACCAGAACGAGATACGTCACGGGGTCGCCCCGGGCGCCGGCAGCGTGTAGTTCGTTGACGCGGTGTCAGAGACCCCCGCCGAGATCTGGCCGATGAACCCCGGGTCGAACAACGGAGTGTCGGTGCCGGGGATCTTCGGTCCGCCCGGGAAGAGACCGACCCAGAGCAGCGCCCCGGCGAGGACGCCGAGGTACCAGGTCTCGCCGAGCGAGCTGTCGGAGACGCCCGGCGCATCTGGATTCGGTGCAGCGAAGAGCACACGCCCGAGCAGGATCGCCAGCGCCACCGCGCTGATCGCCAGACCTATGGCCACCGCGAAGCCGCCGACAGGCTGCGTCCTGAAGGTGCCGAAGAACAC
>VBJE01000015.1:18673-25139 GCA_005879675.1 Chloroflexota bacterium | reverse complement strand
AAGTGCTGCACCAGCCCGGTGGGATCGGGGTCGGTGTCCTTCACGTTGGTCACCCGCGTGAACACGGTCGTGTTGCCGTCGACCGTGAGTCTGCTCAGCAGGCTGCTCAGGCCGGCGGACGTGCTCTTCACGGTCACCGTGTCCGCCCCGCCTCCGCCGTGGATCGCGGTCGCCGCGCCGACGCCATAGACATTGAAGGTGTCGGCGGCTGACCCGCCGTACGCCTCGACCGTCGGGGCGGCCACCGCGCCGGCCGTGGTGCAGTTCATCGCCTGACCGACCAGGTTCTGGCAGATCGTGCTGTCGTTGATGGCGAGTGTGTTGGCCACGTTCGCCATGCGCAGCTGCAGGTCCTGGACGTTCTTCATCTCGATGCCGTAGTAGGTCTCGGTGCGGACGTTCTGCTGGCCGGCCGGGTTGATCCCGAGCCCGAGGCCCTCGAGGCTCACGTACGTCTCCACCCTGCCAGACGGGACATACACGGGCTTGCCCTTGCTGTCGACGCCCGACTTCTGCATCAGCTGGACCTGGCGCTGGACCAGCTGCCCGGGCGAGGACGTGCCCTGCTGGTTCTCGTAGATCACGGCGTTGTGGTGGCCCGACAGCTGCGAGCCGCCGTTGACGATCAGCTGGCCCTTGATCTTCGAGCCGTCCAGGCTCGGCGGCGCGATGAAGGCGAATGGCGTCGGCTGGACGAGGACGGCCGGTGGCGTGACGACCTTCGAGCGCTGCTCCAGGTGCGACGACTCTAGCGTCCACTGGAACTGGTCGATGGTCACCACGACGCTCGGGAAGAAGAAGTAGAAGAAGTTGTCCCAGACCAGGTGGTATCCGACGCCCGTGGCCACGAAGGAGTTCGGGACAATGTGGGCGTTGGTCCCCCACTTCGCCAGGAAGAAGCTGACAAAGGTCGCGAAGCCTTGCGCCAGCCTTTGCGCGGCGCCCGCCGGGTCCGAGATGCCACCGCGAGCAATCCAGTCGAAGATGCTCAGCTCGAAGGCCAGGTTGTGCAGGGTGATCTGCTGGTCGTCGGTCACCTGCACCGGCGGCAGCGCCACCCTGTAGGACGGCGGCTGGTAGGTGAACGGTGGCGGGTTGAACACGAGGGGTGGAGGCGTGCCGCCGACGTGGACGGTGACGCTGCCAGAACCGCCGTCGACGGTCAGGATGCGGCCCGCGTCCGAGCTCAGCACCCAGACCTGGTCGTTGCCGCCCCCGCCGAAGATCTCGATCGACTGGATGCCGATGAACGACACGATCCGTCCCGCGCCGGCGACGTAGGTGTTGGTGACGACGAACGTGTCGTCGATCGGCGTGCCATCGATGATGAGCGTGTTCACGCCCGTGCCGCCGATGATGATCACCGGCCCGTTCTGCAGGTACTCGTAGCGGTTGCTGCCGCCGCCGCCGAACAGCTTGATCAGGTTGGTGACCTCGTCCGGGTTGTCCGGGTTCTCCTTCAGGACCAGGAACGTGCGGATCTCGAACGTCGCGTCGCCCGAGCCGCCCGCCAGGTACACCTTGCCCCGGTTGTGGTTGACCTCGAAGACGTCGGTCCCGCTGCCACCTGTCGCGAACAGCGGGGCAGTGGTGCCGTTGGTCATGTGCGCGGTGTCCGCCACGGGCACGCCGTTCGGGAACTCGAGGGTGCGGTTGCCCGGGTCCGGGATGAGCGGCACCGTGCCGACGACCAGGTGGTCGTCGCCGCCGCCGAAGCCGACACGGGTGAGGACCGCGGTGTCCTGCGACAGGACGAAGTCGTCGCCGCCCAGGGTAAAGAGCTCCATTGTCTGCACGCCCTGGTAGGTGATGTTCATGTTCGAGGTCCCGGTCGTCTGCACGAACCCGACCGCGAAGCTGCCGGTGCCGGCCGCGTTCAGGGTGATGTTGTCCGCCTGCTGCGAGCCGAACACCACCACGTCGGCCGAGCCGCCCGAGCCGCCGCGGCTGTCGGCGACGTCGATCTGCGCGGTGCTGCCCGGGCCGATCGTGATCACGTAGTGGTCAGGCCGGTCGATGTTCGGGTTCAGGATCGTCGAACCGGCGTTCAAGACCGCGTGGCCGTTGAACGCCTGGACGGAGTGCGGCACGCCGCCGACGTAGATCTTGCCGTCGACCGAGTTGACGACCAGCGTGGTATTGGAGTCGCCGCCGTTGATCCGCGCCATCTGGAAGATGCCCTTCAGGTTCTCGACCGTGGCGCCCACCGCCCAGCGGTTGCCGTAGCCGGGCTGCGGAAGGGCGATGTGGTTGGTCAGCGCCCTGGCCATGTCCTCTTCCTTCAGCGGCAGGCCGGCGTCGGTCGCGTACGGGATGGTGCCCGTGTTGTCCATCGCGTGCCCGATCACCAGCGTGTCGTTGTAGAGGCCCATGTCCGCGTCGCGGGTCTCGATCAGTGTGTTCGTGTAGCAGTCGGAGTGGAACAGCTTGTCGGGCGTGCACAGCTTCTTGCCTGGGCCCGTGCTGTCGCTCGCGGGGTCGGAGCTGAAGAAGGTGTCGAGGCCGCCGCCGCCGGTCACGGTGCAGTTGCCGAGGCCGCAGTCGATCGTCTCGTCGAACGGCGAGCCGATGAACCGGTTGTCGCCGGTGCCGCCGGTCATGCTCAGCGCGCCAAGGAGCTTCACCGGCGCCGCGTTCGGGTTGGTCGAGGACACGCCGAGCGCGCCCGCGTCGAACGTGTCGTTGCCGCCCTGGCCGATGATCGTCAGCGAGTCACCCTGGGCCGGCAGCGTGTGCTTGACAAAGATCTGCTCGTTCCAGCCGCCGACCGAGCGCACGATCTGGACGCCGCTGTTCGGGTTGGTGCCGCTCAGCGTGAAGGTCTCACCGGTGTTGAGCGCGCCGTAGATCGTGATCGCCGACTTGCCCCGGTGCCCGCCGGTGAGGATGACCGGCTGCTGCACCTGGACGCCCGGGTTGTTCGGGTCGCTGACCAGCTGGGTCTGGCCCGTGTCGACGACATTCTGGCCGGCGTCGAGGCTCAGCTGCTGGACAGTGCTCCCGCTGAGGTCGGCGACCGTGATCGTGTTGGCCCCTGCGCCGCTGTTGAGGATCAGCTCGGTGACGTTGGTCGCGCCGACCACGCCGAGATCGACGATGTTGTTCTGGGCGTTGCGGATGATGTGGTCGATCTCCACACCGTTCGACAGGGTCGTCGACTTCTTGATCAGCATCTCGTCCCCGTTCGGGGTGCCGGTGATGGACAGCACGTTCCTGGGACCCGACAGTCCGCGGAAGCTCGGCTGGTTCGCCGCGCTCGGCATGTGGATGGTCACGGCGATGTCGCCGGAGCCGCCGTAGATCTGGTCGTTCACGCCGTTGTCGGTGATGACCGTCTTGCCCGAGCCGCCGGTCAAGGCCCCGTTCTTGCCGGTGCCGCCGATGATCGTGGCCGAGCCAGAGCCGCCCGTCATCGTGACGTTGTCGGCCGTGCTGTGGTTGACCATATACATCGTCCCGGAGCCGCCGGTGAAGGTGATCGTGCCCGCCGCGTCGGGACCGGCCTCGATGTAGTCGGTGCCGGAACCGCCGGTCAGGTCCGCGCCGCCGCGGCCGTCGTAGACGAGGCTCGCGTTGCCGCCGGCCAGCTGGACTGTCGTGTGGGACGTCACGCCCTTGGCGACGATGAAGCTGTCGGCCGTGCCGCCGTGGGCGACGATCGCGCCGACGTTCTTGAAGACCTGCTGGTGCCCGAACGCGGTGACCTGGACGTTCTCGTGGCCGGCTGTTCCGCCGACGTGCTCGATCGTCCACTGTCCGCCGCCACTTGAGACGCCGCTGCCCGGGTATCCGGTGTGCGCATTGCTGCGGGCGCCGGTGTTCAGCCAGAGCGTGGCCCCGCCGCCATGCCAGGTCGCCTGGCCGTCCGCCGCTCCGCCGCCGGCGTCGCCGGCGAGGTAGACCGGCTTGGGCAGCTTGATCGTGCCGATGTTGAAGCTGGCGTCGGCGTTGATGGAGAAGAAGAGGAACGAGATGCTGATGTGGACGCTCAGGATCAGCGGGATCTCGCCGCCTGGCCCGTCGGCGTGCAGGCTGCCCGAGATCGAGCAGCCGGCGAGCGAGATGCCGAAGGCCCGGACGCTGACGCTGCCGCCAAACGAAAGCAGGAAGTGGTAATTGATGATCGGCCTCTCGATGTGGAGGTAGGTGCGGAAGTGGATCGAACCGGACAGGCCAAAGCTGCTCGAGCCGATCGTGATGCCTCCATTCAGCGACATGTCGTACTCGCCGAAGGAGTCGACCCACCCGGTTGCCGCGAGGCCGATGCCGAAGAAGTTCGCGCTCGCGCTGAAGAAGAAGAGCCAGTCGCCCTCGCCGAGAGGCACCGTGTATGGACTGTTGTCGACGGTCACCGTGTGCGGTCCGCCGCCGACCACAAACTCGATCGTCGTCTGCAGGCGGATGACGTCGAGGATCGAGATGGTGCCGCTGATGTGGAGCAGGAACGAGTGGCCGCCGATGTTCAGGCCGTTGGCGTTGCGCGTGATCGCGGTCGTGTTCATCCGGATCTCGCCCTGGCCGACGATCTTGATGATGTCGAAGACGTTGAAGTTGACGCTGATGGCGAGCCGCAGGACAAGCCCGGGATTGTCGTCGAAGTAGATCCCTGCGAATCCGGTCGCCTGGACGCTCAGCGGACCAAGGGACAGCGACACGTCGAACGCGATCGTGAACTGGCTGCTGTTGATCGCGATCTTGAGCGAGCCGGTTGCCGAGATCAGGCCGAGGATGTGGACCTCGCCGCTGATCGCGAGCGTAAAGCCTGAAGGGATCGACAGCTTGGTGTTGCCCGTCAGGTCTGCCGGGTCCACGATCTGCTTGGTCCCCGAGGCCGTCGTGAACGTCAGGAGCGCGCAGGCGGTGAACGTCAGACCGATGCCGTCGCCGAACCCGGAGTTTGCCGCCGCGCTGGAGCAGTCGCCTCCGCACGGCGTCCCAAGGCACATGCTCCCGTAGATCGACACGCCGTCCTGGTCGATCTGGAGCGCAGCGAAGCGTAGCCCGCGATCAGGAGGAAGAAGGATGGCGTGGTCTTGAACTGGAAGATGAAGTCGCCTTTGAAGTCCACCAGGTCGCCCGCGACGGCAAGGTCGCCATGGAGCTTCAGGAGCAAGCCGTCGGCGATGGTCACCTGGCCGAAGATCAGGTGGCTGCTCGAGTCCAGAGCCAGCTGGTAGGAGTTCGGGTCGGAGCAGTTCGTGGCGCCGGCGGGCTGGTCGGCGCAGGTCTGGAACGTCGAGATCTGGAGGCTCGCGATCGGGTTCACGAAGAGGTTGACCTCGAGCAGGAAGAAGCCGTTGAACTTGACCCCGGGGACCACGCTCGCGTTGAGCGCCAGCGTCACCCGGCCGACGATGCCGGGGTTGGTCACGGTCGGGTTCGTCGGGTCGGCGGAGTAGACGCCGAGGTAGATCGACCCTGACAGCGAGCCCAGGAACTTGATGCTGGTGCTGACCGCGCCCTGGATGACGATGAAGCTCGGCGTCCCGACCTGCAGCGTGACGCTGATCGAACCCGTCAGGACCAGCAGGTCCTGGATCGTGATCGTGCCCGAGATGATCGCCTTGATGTAGATCGTCGTCGGGAACGTGCTCGGCAGGACCTGGAGGAACTCCTGCGGCACGTTGAACACCTGGGTGTGGAGGGTCGTGTTGAGCACGACCTCGGCCCGGCCGTCGAAGTGGAAGATGCCGGGGATCGCGCCCGGGTCGTTCGGGCCGGCGCCGGCGCCGATCTCGAGGCTGAACTTGCCGGCGATCCCGGTGCCGCCCGGGCCACCGCCGTACTGGATGACAAGGAGGCCGATCGCCCGGCCGGTCAGGGACAGAGCGTCGATGCCCACGTCGGCGACGAAGAAGAACGTGGTCGTCGTCGAGTTGATGCTCAGCAGGAAGCCGCCGGACATGTGCGCCCAGAGCACCGAGCCCTGGACGACCTGGCCATTGCTCAGCGTGCTCGGGTTGTAGAGCCTGGCTCCGCCGACGACCTCGAGCAGGAACGACGTTGGCGCGAGGTCGTAGGTCCGGTTCTCGCCGCGGACGATCAGGATCGGGTCGCCCGCGAGGTCGGTCGCGGTCTCGATGAAGTACTGCTTGCCGTCGCCGTTGCGGATCCGCCACCTCGACCCGGCGAGCGTGCCCTCGACCTTCGCGCTCTGCAGGTTGATGCCGCCGGTCAGGTCCTCGAGCGTGTGGCTCTGGCCGGTGCCGAGCTTCAGCAGGAGGTGGCCGTTGGCGTCCGCGCCGCCGCCCAGCCCACGGTCGGAGGGCGGCGTGGCGAACAGGTTCACCCAGGCCGCGGGCACCGGCACGGGGTCGAAGGTGTCGGTGGGCAGGGAGGCCAGGAGCGACGCGTTGCCTCCGGTCGTCGGGATGGCGAAAAGGCCGCCGCCCGGGACGCCCTCGAGGGTGAGAGTCTCGGTGTGCTGCTGGCTCGTGGCGTTGATCTCGAGCAGCGCCGTGCCTGA
>VBJE01000015.1:14388-18594 GCA_005879675.1 Chloroflexota bacterium | reverse complement strand
CCGCGCCCGATGCGAGGTTGCCGATCTTGATCACCTCGATCGTGCCGGAGGCAGTGAGCTCGAAGCGGTTGACCGTCTGGTTGTTGACCGTGCGGCTGCCGATGTCCAGCTCGGCGCCGCCGCGGATCGCCAGGAGAGGCGTGTCCTTGTCGTCGCTGAAGAGGCCGCCCGCGCGCAGCTCCATGCCGCCGCTGATCGAGATGAAGAAGATGCGCGACTGCGACTGGGTGCCGCCGGTACCGGCGGCCGCGTCCTGGTCGAACAGCTGGAACGTGTCAGTGCCCGCGAGCCCGCCGTTGCCTGCCTTGTCGTGCCAGCTGTCGGGCACGAACGAGACCTGCAAGCTGCCCGCCGCGAACTGGCCGGTGAGGTAGTAGCGGACGGTCTGCCCGTCGGCGAGGATCGTCGGCTTGATCGTGTCGAGCTGAGCCGAGCCCTTGCCAGTGCCCTGCAGGTTCTGCAGCTGTGCGGGCGCGCCGAAGGAGGCTGGGTCGAGCTGCACGCCGCCCGCCGTGTCGAAGTGGACGTCGAGGTATGTGTCCGTACCGACGGTCCACGTCGGCGCCGGCTGGCTGACGGCCGCGCCCTCGAACTTGAACTTCGTCTGGTCGAAGGTAACGGTCACCGGCTGGCCGGCGCTCAGGCTGGTGCTGCTGAGGCGGAAGCGGAACACGCCGGGCGCCGGGTTGGTGGACTCGACGCTGCTGACCGCCAGCGCGGTGTTGGTGGCGTCCTTGACCGAGATTGCGTCGCTGCCCACGGTCGAGGCGTCCAGCGTCGCCGACTCACCGAAGAAGACGTCGACGTAAGCGCCGTTGGCGTCCTTGCCAACCTTCAGCTGCTCGGGCCCGAAGAATGAGATCGACTTGCCGCCCGCGTCCAGGTACCTGAACGTGCCGCCGACGAAGGTCAGGTCGACGGGCTTGCCATGCGCCGTCCCGGTCGTGAAGAAGCGGAACTTGTTGGTCGCGGCGTCGACCAGGACCGGCTTCTGCGTGGTGTCGAGAGCCATCGTCCCGTCGCTCGAGCTTTGGGCCTTGATCGTGAACTGAGGCGCGCCGTCGATGACCGACGCCGCGTCCACGCCCTGCGCGTACGAGGGCAGGCCGAACGTCACGTCGACGAAGCCGCGGTTGTTGATCGCGCCCAGCGAGCTGGTGCTGCCGCCGGTCGGGTCGGCAAGGTGGGCTGTGAGCTGCTGGACGGCGAAATGGCTGCTGGACTCAATGCTCAGGATCGGGCTCACCGCAGCGGCCGGCCCTGAGGTGACGAACCCGTCGGGGAACCGGACCTCGGTCAGGCCGGGCGCGAAGTCGCCCTTGAAGAAGTACCGGTAAACCGACGTCCCGGTCAGCAGCAGCGGCGCGGCGTTGGCGGCGACCGGGGTTGCGCACGTGACCCCCGCGCATCTCAGCTCCGGCGCCATCGGGGTGGTGAGGATCACGTCGCCCGAGGTCGGCTTCAGCTGGACGTCCAGGTAGTGCAGGTTGGGCGTCGCCATGCCGTCGACGGTGAAGTTCACCGGCGACACCGGCCCGGTGAACGAGCTCGGGGTGGTGGTCTCGTTGAACCTGACCTTGCCCGCGACGAATGAGACCTGCACGTCGCCGGCTGTGTACGAGCCGACGGTCCAGAACCGGTAGACCGAGGTGTTGCCCGACTGGCTGACCAGCACCGGGATCTTCTGGTTCGGGTCGAGCGCAAACCCGGTCGCGCCCGGGCCACCGAGGGTGATGGCGTCGGTCGTGATCGAGGTCGCGTCCAGCGTCAAGCCGGCGGGGGCGACGAACGGCACGTCGACGTAGCCGGTCGACGTAGCCGACTGTATTGACCTGGTTGGACCCGACGATCGACCCGTCGGCGGGCCCTACCAGCGTGGCGGTCGGGCCGAGGACGGTGAACGAAACCGTGCAGACGAGGGCGACGGCGCACTGGCCGTTGGTGTAGTTGCCGTCGGACAGCTGATCTTTCGTGAAAACGACGGAGGCGGTGCCGGTCTTGAACTGGCCGGACACGTAGTACCGGAACAGGCCGTTCGTGAAGTCCTTGGAGCCCAGCACGGTCATCGGCGTGCTGTCGGAGTTGTGGAGCGTGAACGGCACGCCTGTCGGCACCACCGTGGCGCCGCCCACCGTCGGCCGGTACTGGATGTCGATGTACGTGGTCGGCTGCGCCGGGATGGTGGCCGTGGTGGTGGTTCCGGAGATGTTCGTCGTATAAGACCAGGTTCCGGAGACGAAGTGAGCGTCGACCTCGCCGGACGTTCCGAGCGTGCCGCCGACCCGGTACTCGACCACGCCGCCCGAGAGCAGCACCGCGGGCGTGCTGGCGTCGATCGCGAAGGCGCCGATGCCTGAGCCGTCGAGCGTGACCTGCTTGAAGGTCTGCAGCGAGGCTGGGTCGAGCGTTGCGCCGACGGGCACCGGGAACGTGACGTCCAGGCCGAACGCGTCGTTGACGTTGACCAGCTCAGTCGCGGTCGAGGTGATCGTCTGGCTGGAGCCTCCGATCACCGGAACCACGTCGAAGGTGTGGGTGCCGCCGACGAATGTCGCCGTGATCAGGCTCTCGTCGGTGGGCACGCCTGCGACGTAGTAGCGGACCGTCTTCCCGTCGGACAGGACCTGAGGCCGAATGCCCGTGTTGATCTGGAGCTTGGTGGCGCCGGTTCCGATCCCGGTGCCGCCGAGCATGAACTGGGTGAAGTCGAGGCTCGAGCTGACGACCTTGTCGTCGGTCGGGACGCTCGGGAAGAGCACGTCGATCGTCGCCGCTCCCTGGTTGACGAGCCCGGAGCTAGTCACGTCCGCGATGACGGTCGACTTGAGCGCCGGCGCTCCGGTGACCCAGTTGAGGACGACCGCGCCGGTGCCGAATGAGCCGGTGATCCAGTAGCGGATCGTGCCGGCGCCGCTGTCGACAAGTGGAGCTTGCGAAGTGTCGAGCTTCGCCGTGCCGACGCCTGGTCCGCTCAAGGTGAAGAGCGCCGTCCGCTGCCCCATCGCGCTCCAGTCGGTGATGAACCCGGTCGGGGCGGCCGGCACGGTGACGTCGAGGTACGTGCGACCGTTGAGCGAGTTGATGTCGACGCCCGAACCGCCGGCCGGGGTGACCAGGACCCCGGTCGGCCCGGCGACGTGCACGGTCGCGCTGCCGGCGCCCGGCGCGTCGCCCATGCTGTCGACCCACGTGCCCGCGAACGCGATCGTGATGTCGCCGGCAGGAAGCGTCTTGCTCGGGTCGGTGAAGTCGTACCGGAAGCGGGTGACCGCGGCGTTCTGCAGCGTCGCGAGATCGTCGGCGGTGAGGGCCGCCGGGTTGGCGAGCTTGATCCCGACCGGGACCTGCGCGCCGGTGTTCGGATCGGTCGTCATGGCGAGGGCCACCGGCGCGTTGAGCGCGAAGGCGCTCCCGCCGCTCGGCGTCACCGTGACCTGGGACGCCGCGTAGATCGAGCTGTAGTCGAGGGTGGTGCCCGTGGCGGGCGCGAAGGTGACGTCGACGTACAGGGGGACGTTGACCTCTACCACCGGCGACGACGCGTCGTGGGCGCTGACCAGGGACGCGTCCAGCGTGACCTGCGCGCCGGCGACGGTGATGACCTTGCGGACCTCGGGGAGGGCCTTGCCTGTCGCGGCCTGCCCGATCTTGATGAACTCTCCCGCCTGCAGTGTGTTGCTGCCGCTGATCGTGATCGTCGCGCCGCTGAACCCGTTCGTGACCGCGGTCGCGGTGCCGGTTTCGTCACGAGCACCGTTTGCCACCGCGGCGTCGATTGTCTGGCCGTCGCTGACGGGCCCGTTCAGGGCCTGCGACGGCGCGACCACGTTGAAGGTGGCGGTGCCGGCCGCGCTCGGCCCGGCGGAGTCGCTCCACTTGCCGGCAGGGAAGGTCAGCTTGACCGCTCCGACTACGAACGTGCCCGAAAGGTAGTACCGGTAGACGTGCGTTCCGGGAATGTTCGTGGGCGTCACGGTGGCGATGGTCGCGCCGGCGCCGGTGCCGGCCCCGCTCAGGGTGAAGTCATCGGCGCCAAGCGTGTTCGCGTCGACATGCTGGCCTGCGGTCGGGGCCAGGGACACGTCGATGTAAGGCGTCCTGAGGTGCACGTCGGCTGCGTTCACCAGCCCGCTCGAGTCGGTATTGCTGAAAGCGGCCGACGGTGTCTTCGGGTTGTCGAGCGGCTGGCCGCTCGTCGTATCCGTG
>VBJE01000015.1:0-14308 GCA_005879675.1 Chloroflexota bacterium | reverse complement strand
AGCACCGGCGATTGCGAGAGGTCGAGCGCGATCTTGCCACCGCCGGTCGACGTGATGTCGAACTTCTGGTTCAGGCGCGTGATCGTGTCGACGTCCAGCCGCTGGCCCGTGTCCTGCTTGAACGAAACGTCGACGAAGCCGCGGCCGTTGAGCTCGCCACTCGAGATGTTGCCGCCTTCTTGCGGCCCGCCCAGCGTCGCGGTCGGGCTCGTGGGCGGAACCTCGGGCACCTGGAACGCGACCTCCTGGCCCTGCGGGTCTTTGAAGCCCATCTGGAGCTTGCCGTAAAGCGTCAGCACCCTCACCTGGTCGGGGATGTCCGCCAGGAACAGCACCGTGGCCGCGCCCTGGCTGATGTGCGAGAGGTCGGCGTACAGGCGTCCGCTGATGCTGAGGTGGTCGTCGGCGAAGTTGAGGGTGCCGATGATCAGGAACTTGCCGTCGGTGCTGATGAGCAGCGTGACCCGGCCGTTGAACACCTCCTTGGAGGTGTACTGGGAGTAGATGATGGCCGAGCCGATGATCGTCATCGGCGAGGTGAAGGCGGCCGCCCAACCGTTCTTCGACGGGTCGGCGACGATCGCCAGGTACTGCTGGACGACCTGCGACTTGACCGTCGACAGCCACTCGTCGGGCGTCAGGTTGGTCGGCGCCTGGAACGCGGCGCCGCGCAGCTGCATCGGGTCGGTGATCGAAGGCAGGGTGTGGAAGAACTCCACGCCGGCGACGAAGTTGTTCAGGGTCAGGCCGAATGGCGGATAGAAGATGATCCCTGTCGGCAGCTCGACGGTGATCATCAGCGTCAACGGCCCGAGATCGGACAGGGCGAAGCGGATACCGAACCCGGCCATGCCGAGCATCGAGAAGGAGCCCTGGACGCCTGCGTAGAAGATGCGCTTCTTCACCGGCGTGGTGATGTCGGCGTCGTCGATGACGTTGTTGTTGTTGTCGATCTTGATGATTCCGCCGATCAGCGCGGCGTCGAGCTCGCCGCCGAAGAGCTCGCCCTTGACCTCGATCCCAAACGACGCGATGCCGATGACGGGGAATTCGCCGCTCAGGAGCTTGTGGACGTCGATCTGGATCCCTTCGATCGACCCCGAGAACGTCAGCCCTGCGATGCCCTGGATCCCGGTGACGCTCGCGGACAGGGTCAGGACGAAGTTGCCCGGGTCGGAGGTCGGGTCGCCATTCGGCCACTGGATGCCGATCTCGTTGATGTGAACCGGCAGCCAGGACGGCCACGCGAAGCTGTCGCCGTTCGCGCCGCCGACCGAGAGGAAGATGCCGAAGCCCGGCAGGGCCTTGAACGAGCCGTTGCCCAGGAACTCGAAGTTGCGCGCCTCGCCGCCGATGTCCAGGCCGGCGACCGCGAGCTCGGCCTTGATCGAGGTGAAGCTGACCAGCGGGTCGGTCGGCCCGGCGCCGGTGTCGATCTTGAGGTTCTCGGCGCTCAGGACCAGGAAGGCGCCGAACTTGACGTCGAGCTCGTCCGCGCTGAACAGGAAGGACGAGAAGCTGTCGCCGGAGAACACGAAGGTGGCGCTGAGGCCGACCTTGTCCGCGTCCGGCCCATCGGTGATCTCGCCCTTGATCGGGCTGTTGGGCAGGAAGTCGGCGCTCTCGGCGGTCAGGACCAGGCCGGTCTTGCCGTCCGGTCCGCCGCTGAACTGGGCGTGCCCGTTGTCGAACGTGACCTTGAAGTCGGCAATGCCCAGGCCGAGGTTGTGGAAGTTGAAGATGCCGGGGATGCCGACATCGCCGGGGAAGGTGATGGTGCCCACGCCGAGCTGGAACCCGTTGTCGTAGACCGTCAGGCCCGGGATCGTCGTGCTGCAGCCCAGCGTTGGCGTGCACGGTATGAGCGTGCCCTTGACCCCGTTCAGCGCGGGCAGCTCGATGCTCGCGCTGTTGATGACGAGGATCGTCTGGTGCGCGCCCGGGTTGTTCTGGGCGAAGTTCGGGTCGTAGGAGATCTGGATCCCGGTCGCCTTGACGCTGATCGCGTCCGGGATGTTCACGGCGAGGGTCGCGACGTTGAGGGTGAACTTGCCGCCGACGCTGAACGCCTTCAGAAGCTTGCCGGGATCGTTCAGGGCCTGGAGCGCCTGGAGGACGTCGACCTGGACCTGGAAGGTGCCCAGGATGCCGGTCAGGTCGGCGCCGATCAGGCTGTTGGAGCCGCCGAAGTTCAGCCCGGCCTCGTTGGCGCCGAAGCTGATCGTCAGGGTCAGGATCCCGTCCTTGAAGTTGGTGTCGGCGAGGCCGATCGACGGGTTCTTGAGGATGATCGGCGAGCTGGAGCCGCCGGCCTTCGCGTCGGCGCCAGAGGCGCTCATGTCGCCCGCGCCGGCGGTGATCGTGAAGCTTGCGAAGCCGTGGACGCTGTTGAGCGTCGGGATGGTCGCGCCGCCATTCGGGTCGGGGACGTTCTTCGCCTGCCAGCCGCTCGCACGGAAGTCGACGTCGACCTCACCGGCCTTGAACATCTGGCTCGGGTCGACGGCGGTCTTCGGCTCGAAGAAGAAGCGGTAGCTGGTCGGGCCGAGCTTGGTGACCATGTCCGGGTTCTTGGCCAGGCTGTCGGCGCCCGGGCCGCTCAGAGTGATGAGCGCGTTGGCGCTGCTCAGCGCGCACGTGCCTGACGGGTCTTCGCAGACACCGAAGACCGTGCCGCCGGCGGCGTCGAACGTGACGTCGATGTAGCCCTCGGTGCCGTTGACCGTCTGGGCCTCGCGTGCGGTCAGCGTCTGCAGGCTGACCTTGGCGCCGTTCTGCGGGCTCGACAGCCGGGTCTTCGCGATCGCCGGCGCCGGCGTCAGCGTCGGTGGGTCGTACAGGTAGAACTCCTGCATCGACGCGTCGCTGTTGTTGCCCTGGATGTCGCTCGCCGCGCCGGCCAGGAACCGAACCTGGACCGTGCCTGGCGCGGCGCCGTCGAAGCACTTCGGCGCGCTGGGGCAGGAGAAGGCGTAACGGAACAGCGTCGGGTTGTTGACCGGGTCCGGCTGCGTCGCCGAGCTGAGCGCGAGGGTCGTCGCGACGCCTGGGCCGGAGATGACGATCTTCGGGCCGCTGCCGGTGATCGCGGCGACGTTCATGCCGGTGCCACTCGGCGACGTGTAGTTGACGTCGATGTGGCCGGCCTGATTCAGGGCGGTGTCCTGGACGTTCTGCCCCTCGAACGGATCGGCGAGCTCGGTGACCGGCGGAGCCGAGGCGCCCGACGAGGTCAGGTTGAGCGTCTGGCCGAAGATCGTGATGTTCGACAGCGAGATGCTGCGCAGCTGGAAGCCGGAGTCGCCGCCGAACGAGAAGCTGGCGTTGCCGCCGAGCGAGAAGACCTTCGTCAGGGTTCCATTGATCGGGACGCTGAGGGAGATCTCGGCGCTGGTGACATCGACGTCGACGCGGCCACCCGGCTTCAGGTTGAAGACGACGTTGCCCTTGATCTTGAAGATGCCGGCGGCATCTATCGTCAGGTTGGTCCCGGTGACGCGCTCGACATGCGTGCCGGTGGCGAAAGTGATCGAGACGCTGGTGCCGTCGGAGAACGTGAACGAGTCGTTCAGGGCCTGGCCGGTGTCGTTGACATCGACGGTGACGGTGCCGCTGAGGGTCAGGCCTGGCAGACCGACGAGCGCCGCAGTGCCTGTGCCGTGAATCGCCACCGGGCTGCCGTCGGCGCTGCCGAACTTGACGATGGCGAGACTGGCGTCCGTGATCAGAACGCCGATCGCCTTCGTGTTCACCGTGCCGTCAGCGTTGCGGTAGGGCCCGGCGCCGAGGAACGCCTCCACATGCGCGGCCCCGTAGAACGTGCCGCCCGATTCGTTGGCCGGCCCGGAATGGAAGTTGCCGGTCAGCGTGAGGAAGTTCCCGATCTTGACGCTGACGTTCGTCAGCGTGAGCGAGTAGGTGCCGGCCGCGACGTTGACCAGGATCGGGCTGCCGGCGACCACCACCGTCTCGTTGACGTTGGTCGTGGTGTTGTTGATGTCCAGCTCCGCCTGGGTGGCCCCGGCCTGGACGAAGCCCGCGATGTTGACGGTGATCCCGCCCGTGAACGCGGCCGCCATGCCGCCGGCGCGGAGGATCATGGCCGCGTTGCCGTTGGTGATCGTGAAGCTGACCGCGCTGGCGCCGTTGCAGGAAGGCGCCGCGCAGGAGTTGGTCGTGCCCGTGGCGTTTAGCTTCGACGCGGCGATCACCGTCTCGGTCGCGCTGTTGACGGTCTGCTGCTGGATCAGGTAGTTGCCGGTGATCGTCAACGACGCCGTGCCGATGGCCAATACCAGCGTTGTGTTGTCGGCCTCGAGCCGGAAGTACGGGCCGGCCGGCAGCTGAAGCGCCCAGCTCGTCGTCTCGTCGAGCTGGAAGGTCTCGTTAACGGCCTGGCCCGAGGTGTTGATCGCGAAGTCGAGCTCCGGCGCCGTGAACTGGACGTTGGTCCCGATGTTGAACGAGACGTTCTGGAGGTTGAACTCCGCGGCCGTGCCCTGCCCGGTGATGAAGATCGCTCCGACCGGCTTCTTGTCCATCCTCGGGCCGAAGGTCTTGCTGATCGGGCCCAGGGTGAAGCTGAAGCTCTTGAGGATGACCGCGATCGTGGTCGTCTGGTCGGCCCGAGTCGCCACCTGGACGAAGACGTCTGCGGTCACCGACACCGGGCCGAAGCCGAGGGTCACGATGCCGCTGGCGCGCAGCAGTGCGGACGTGAAGTCGAGCGTCACCGTGCTCGTGTTCGGCGGGGTGCCGAAGGTGAAGCTGATCGGGGTCGTCGCGAATGGTCCCTGTGTGAAGTCGACCACCCACCCGCCGGCGCCGCTGCTGCCGTTCACGTCGAGCTCGAGGTTGGTGATGCTCAGCGTCACGCCGCTGATGCCGACCAGCTGGACGCCGCCCACGGACGCCTTCAAGGCGTAGTAGCTGCCGGTGCTGGTCGCCGAGTCGGGCGACAGCAGGAAGAGGCCGAAGTTGACATTGGTCAGCTTGAGCCCCAGGGCCTGCGGGTTAGAGGCCGGGCCGTTGATGCCGGCGAACGCCTCGACGCCTGACGCGCTGATCGTCATCGCCGTCGCGGCGGCGATGGTCGAGCCGTTCGAGAGCGTGACGTTGGCGAGCGGTCGTTTCTCGAACGTGACCGCGCCCGACAGATAGAAGAACTTGCCGATCCTGATCGCGACTTGCCCGGAGGCGCTCAGCAACGTGTCCTTCATATCGAACGTCGCCCCGCCGACCACCAGCGGTGTCGCCGCGTAGTCGCCGCTCGTGAAGTCGATTCCGGACACCGTCTGGCCCAACATCGGCGTCGACTCGTCGACCTTGATGACCACGTTTTGCATCGAGGCGTCGAAGTCGCTGATGCCGACTAGTGCCACACTCCCGGACGCGATCAGCCCGAAAGCGCTCTGCAGGTGGTCCGTGTTGGTCAGGCTGGATCCCTGGGTCGGGTCGATCAGCACTAGGGCGAAGTTGACGTTCGAGACCGCGAGACCCATCGAGTTGGGGTCGGGCGTCCCGTTGGGGTTGACCGAGCCGTCGGCGTTCCTGGCCCAGTAAGGCCCGCGGTTACCGAAGAAGGCGTAACCGTTGGTCACCGCGACGGTCAGGACCGTCGCCGGGCCGGGTTGACCGCCGTGGACTGCGATTTGCGTTGGGCCCTTGCCCTCGAAGGCTGAGAAGTCGAGGGTCAGAGTGCCCGCGACGAACGCGAACTTGTCAATCGTGATCGATACGGAACCCGTCAGCTTCAGAACAGCGTCCGAGAAGTCGACGAGGATGCTCTTCGGCGTGACGAGGTCGGTGGGCACCGACAGACCGCCGCCTGGGAGCTGGGTGAAGTCGGCGGCCGGCGGACCGCGCGCGCCGTTGACGGTGGCGTCGTTGACCTCGACCATGACGGTGCCGCGCAGGTCGAAGTTGTCGATGTGGACGAGTTGCACGGATCCGCTGGCCTTGAGAGCGAAGTAGGTCTTGGGCTGCAGGATTGCCGGGTCGTCTTCGGTAAGGAGGACGGCGGCGATGTTGATGTCGGTCAGCTTGATGCCCGTCCCGTCGACCAGGTTCTTGCCCGCGTCGACCGACGCGCCGGCGCCCGCGAACAGCGTGCCCTTGGAGACGGCGAACTCCATCACGGACACGCGCTCCGTGCTGTTCGCTCCGTGCGGGGTGATCTGAATGTCCGGGCCGGTCGTGAAGATGAAGGTGGCGCTCGCGAAGATGAACGAGCCGAAGCTCACCGTGGCCGCCACCTCGAGCTGCATGAACGGGTCGGTGTAGTCGATGGGAACCCCGGCGATGCTGGGCGTGGCATAGGTGTTCTTGCCCGCGGGCGAGATCGCGCCCTGCCAGTTGAGGGCGGTGGTGCCCGACGCCTGGTTGATCCTGGCGACGAACGTCCGCACGTAGATCTGAACGAACGCCGGCCCGACGAACTGGGCGTTACCGACGGTTGCGCTCACCGCCGTCCAGCTCCTGTTGTCCGCGGCGTCGTTCGGCGTGAGGATGGCCACGGCGACCTTGCTGGCGCCTGTGATGCTGAATCCGATTCCATTGACACCGAAGAACAGGCTCTGGCTGGGCGTTGCGTCCGTGTCGAGGCTCAGGGCGATCATCGTCAGGGTCGCGTTCTGAAGCGTCGTGGTAGCGCCCAGCTTCGCGTCGACCTTCTCGGTCGAGAAGTCGATGGTGAGGACGCCTGTGACCAGGCCGAACAGGTTCTGGAGCTCGACCACGCCATGCGCCGTGACCAGGCCGGCCGCGAAGTCGATGTTGGTGGTCGAGTTGTCCGAGTTCGTCACCTGGGCCCCGTTGGGCCCCAGCGCCGCCGTCCAGTCGATCGCGTCTGACGTGCCCCCACTGGGGCCGACGTTCACCTGGACGTTGATGTTGTCGAGCTTGATGGAGATCAACGGGATCCCCGTGAAGGACCCTGAGGTGATGTTCGTCTTGACCCCGATGTAGGGGTCGCCGCCCGACTGCGGCCGCAGCGCGGCAATGTCGACGAACCCGCCGTTGACGTTGAAGCCGACCTTGCCGGCGCCGATGAACAGGGAGTCGGGCGAGAGCGACAGCCGCGCCAGGTCTGCCTCGACGGTTGCGTTACCGATCACTGCGTCGATGCCCGTATCCACCTGGAAGGTGAAGGCGAGGCCGCCGGTGATCAGGCCGAGGAGGTCAAGGGTGATGTGGCCGCTGGCGCCGACGAACGCTTTCTTGTAGGCGATGTTCAGGGTCAGCGGGCCGGCCGGTGTCTTGACCGTGACCGAGACCTGCTGCACCGCGCCGGCCTGGTCGAGCACGTGGGTCGTCCAGTCGATGGCCTGGGCCTGGGTCGTGCCGAGGGCGCCGCTCGCGGTGTTGACGTCGACGCTGAAGCGGTCGACCGTGATCTTCAGCAAGGCGCCGCCGTTGAACGTGACGCCCGAAGGCGAGCGCGAGCGACCCATTCGTGATCGCGAAGCCGAGGCTCGCGGGGCCGATCGAGATGCCGCCGTTCACCGTGCGCAGGCCGAAGGTCGTGAGGTTCGCGGGCACGGTCACTCCCCCCACCATCACGCCGGCCTGGGTCTGCGAGAACGAGAACGCGACGTTCCCATTGATCAAGCCGCCGGCCAGCGTGAGGTTTGCGGTGCCGCTGACCGCCACGAGCTGGCCGGTCATGTCGATCGTCGTGCCGCCGACCGCGACCTGGTCACTCGGCTTCTGGCCGAACGTGCCGTTGGGGTCGAGGTCGAGCTGGGTGGTCCAGTCGAGGGCCTGTGCCGCCGCCCCGCTCGCGCTCGTCCCGTCCGCGTGGTTGATCTGGACGCTGACGTCGCTCGCGGTCAGAGTGAAAAGACTCTGGTCGACGCCGCGGAGGCCGGCCGCACCCAACGAGCCCTCGAAGGCGAGCCAGCTTCGGGTGTCGGTGCCGCTCGCCGGCGCTGGAGCGCGGAGCATGGCGATCGCGATGCTGCCGTTCTGGACGAAGACGTTCGGGCCGCTGGTTGAGCCGAGTGTGATGTCGGCGTCGTGGACGCCGAAGGTCAGGAGGCTCGCGCCCAGGAGCGTCTCGGTCGCGCTGACCCTGACCGACGCGGTGCCCTGGGTCAGGTCGAACGCGCCGTGGATGTGGAGGAAGGGATTCGCCGGGTTCGGGAAGTCAAGCGTGATCGTGCCGGAGATCGACAGCGGCGTGGTCGGCGTGAGCTCCACCTTCACGCCACCGGCAAAGACGTCAAGGTGCTGGCTGCTGGCGAAGACGTCGGTCTTCCAGTTCAGGAGGATGGCGGTCCCGGACGCGCGGTTGGCCTGGACCGCGACGCCGCCGATGCTCGCGCTGACCACCGGCAGGGTCAGGGAGACGCTCAGGTTCGAGCTCACGATGGCGAGCCAGCGGCGGGCGTCCGTGGCGTCGGTCGGTGCGATGGTGGCGATGCCGACGGTGGCGCTGGTCGCCGTGCCGTCGCCGATGGTGAGGCCGAACGAGCCGATGCCGACCCGGAGCTGAAGCTTGCTCAGGGACAGGGTGAGCAGTGTCGCGCTGGTCACCGTCGAGCCGTCGGAGAGGCTGAGGCTGACGGTTTGCACGCCGACGCTGAAGTGCGCGGAACCGGTGATCAGGCTCGCGACGCTGAGGTTGGAGAGATCGCCCTCCACGCTGACGAAGCTGGCATCCACAGGAAGCGACTTGACCGTGCTTGGCGCCTCTGTGACGTCGTTCCAGTTGAGCGCCATCGCCGTGCCGTCCGCCTTGTTGATCTGGAGGACGAGGTTGGAGACGTCGGCCACGACGCTGGGCACGGTCAGCTGGGCGGCGAAGCCTGTGGCATAAATCCCGATCCACTTGGCTGCCGTTGCGTCGTCGCTCAGGGCCGCGAGCGTGATCCCGTTGCCCGTGATCACCACGCCGATCTGAGGCGTGCCCGCCGACAGGTAGAGGTTTGTGAATGAGATTACGTACAGGGTCGCGCTGGTTACGTTCACGCTCGGGACGCCGACGTTCCGGGTGATCGTCAGGCTGAAATCGGTCGCACCGTTGATCGTGCCCGCGATCTGCAAGCTGACCAGCCGACCGGCGACGTAGTCGGGCTGGGTCGCCGGAAGCGTCAGCCCGGCGGCCGCCAGCCCCGGCTGGCTCCAGTCCAGCGGCGTCTGAGCGGTGGATGCGCGGTTCAGCTTGACGACGCCGGCGGCGACGCTGGCGCTGACGGCCGAACCGACCTTGAATCCCCCGGCTATCTGCTCGGCGTCGATGCCGAACCAGCTGCTCGAGCCCTGGTGGAGGGACGCGATGGTGATCGAACCGGAGTCGATGTGGGCGCCGAAGTCCGGCGTGCCGATCGAGAGGCTCTCGCCCTTCGTCGCGTCGAAGGTCAGCTTGCCCGCGAGCAGAGTGGCGTCTGCGGAGGAGCCATCGAGACTCGGCACGTCGGTCTTCGTGGCGCTGAAGCTGACGCCGCCCTTGACGACCCCGAAGAGGTCGAGGTTCTTGATGTCGCCGGCGACCTTGATGATGCCGCCCGTCAGCGTCAGGTTGGCTGCGCTGAGACCCTGTTGCGTCCAGTCGAGCGGACTCGCGTCCGGACCGGAGGCCGTGTTGATCTGGATCACCCCGTTCTCCACGTCACCGTGGATGCCCGGTCCGTTCAGTGTGCCGTTCAGGCCCTTCGCGTCGAGGCCGAACCAGCTCTGGCCACCGCTGTCACTCCGTCCAGCCTTGAGGCCCAGGTCGGTGATGGCTCCGTTGACCTGACCCGGATCTGTCTGCGTGGCGTTGATCAGGAAAGGCACGTCGACGACGAGCGACTTCACCTTCGTGTCGCCGACGAGGCCGATGCGCTGCCCGAGGTCGCTGCAGCTCGACGCCGCGGTCGAGGCTGCCTGGTCGTCTATGCGGCAGACCTTGATGTCGCCGGCGCTCAGAGTCGCGCCACCGTACGTGGTCAGGGACGAGTCGATCGCGGCCTGGACCGCGGCGATGAAGTCGTCGAGCGAGCCCAGCGTGCTGCTGCTCGCCACGGTGACGGGGAACTCTTTCCCGTTGACCAGGAGGGTGAACGCCATGGCATCGGTCGTGACTCCGGTGAAGTCGCCGGGCGTCGGCGTGGAGCTTATGCCCAGCTCCTGCAGGGTCGAGCTCTGCCAGGTCAGGTTGGCCTCGACGCGCTGGCCGTAGGTCGCCGGCGCCTGTGACGCATCGAATGTATCGGTGACCGGGTCGCTGCTGAGGGTGAAGCGCTCAGGTGGATCGGTCACGAGGACCGCGGGCTTCATGCGCAGAGTGATGGCTGAGCCATGCGCGGTGATCTGGATCTTGCCCGCGTTCGCCTCTGTCTTCGGCGCCGCGATCGCAACCTGTCCGTCGAGGCAGGCCTGGTAGTTGGCGGCGGCGGGGTTGCATCCGTGGATGTCGCTCGAGACGAGCGACGCTGTGATCGACACGGTGTTCTGCCCGGCGTCGGCGAGGGCCTTGTTCACGGCTGCCTGGAGCGAAGCAGTGAAGTCGGCCGGCGAAGGGGTGCTCTTGACGCCCCCGTAGGTGATGGCCCCGGAAAGCAGGCCCTGCAGAGCGGCGGTGAACTGCACGCCGGTGAAGCTGACGGCGAACCCGTTGCCGGCGGCGGCGACGGCGACGTTCTGCCAGCCGATCGTCGGGAGGCTGCCGAGGGCGAACTGGATCTCGGTCGCCGTGGCGTTGAACGGCAAGGGGCGAGTCGTCGCGCCGCCGAACGACAGGGTAAAGGTGCCCGCGGCGGGTGTCACGGTGAAGGTCTGGATCTCGGGGATGAGGGCGGTGGGATCCTGCGACCGCTGGACCGACAGTGGCGTTGTGACGGTGGTGGCCGCGGCCTGCGACGTCCGCGGCACGATGCCGTTGACGACGAGGACGGCGTGCAGGCGGTCGACCGGCATCCCGGCAAAGCGGGGCTGGAAGCTCAACGTGTAGACGTTTCCCGCCCTGGCGACGTTGATCGTGCCGGCGCCGATCGCGGGCGTTTGGTCCACCGCGGCCTGCAGCTTGTCGATGGTCGCGGTCACCTCCACCGCCTGCGAGATCTCGGAGCCCGACATGACCTGATCGTTGTTCGCGTCGAACCAGATCCTGATCTGGCCCTTGGGGGCGTTCACGGTGAACTGACCCGTGTTGTTCACGTTGTTCACGGGAAGCGGCAGGTCGACTGAGAAGGGCTGGTCGGACGGCGCAGGTGCCGCGCCCAAACATCGAGACGACCAGCACGTCGCGCTTCGCCGGACCGCTGTAGCGGATGTCGGAGACGAGCGTTCGCGGCAGCGTGGTCCCGAAGGGCACCCATCTGCCGATGTTGTTGGTGAACATGGCGAAGATGCCGATGTCGGTGCCGGCCAGCACCACGCCGGGACCACCGCCCGCGCCCGGTACGTACGAGATGCTCATCACCGAGCTGGGCCCTAGCGTGAACAGGTTGCCGGTGATGTTGGTCCAGTTGCCGATTGCAGCTCCGGCGTCGGTCGTGCGAAAGACCGTGGCCCCGTCCGTGATGTAGGCGGTTTGCCAGTGCGCGGGGTCGAGAACGATGGCGACCACCGAACCGCCGGGATAGGTCGCGCTCCGGAGGGCTGCGGCCCCGCCTGCGGCTCGGATGTAGAGCCCTGACTGGGTGCCGGCGTACAGCACATCGCCGTGCGCCACCGCTCCATCCATGCCTCCGTAAGCGAGCGCGCTGACAAATCCGGTCGGCCCGGCCACTCCCAGCGCCGTCTGGAGCGGGATCGCGTTCGCATTACCGCCGTGGTCGCAGGACTCCCACACCTGGTTTGCCGTGCCAAGGACGAACCTGCCGTTGTAGACCCCCACTGGACAGCCCGTGTTGTCGACGACCGCGTCGGTAATGAACGGGTTGCCGTTGGCGCGCAAGTTGGGGTCTGCCTGCAGGGCGGCGAGCGCACCGAGCACGGCCCCCGCCGTGCAGACGTTGTTGACGGTGCACGTGCGGACCATCAAGTCCTGCAAGAAGGGAGCGTTGCCGTAGATCGAAGCCGAGTAGCGCCACGACGGGGTGGCGTTGTCGTCGATTCCAACCAGACCGCCGTCGCCGCCCTGGAAGGCGTTGGACGTGTTCGCGGCGATCGTCCCGACCTGTCGCCACAACGGGTCGTTGGAGAACCGCTGCTCCGCGACACCGGTGTCCTGGTTGCCGCACATGATGATGTCGCTGACGCTGTCGTACGGGCACTGATACGACTCCGTGACCTGCAGGTGCGGAGTGGCGTGACCGCCGTTCAGCGAGACCCAGTAGCCCTGGCTCGCGGCCACAGCGTTGCGCGCGCAGAGCGTGGTGGCGGCCAGGTGGCCCACAAGACCCGTCCGGCAGAAGGCATAGACGCCTCCGTCATCCGACTCGATGAGGTCGCCGTCCTGGTTGAAGCTCATCGACCTGGTGTCGGCGTGCGGCGCGCTGCCCTGCGCGGGGATGGCCGTGTTCGGCGCATTGGCGCCGACGATGGAGGTGCATCCTCCGGCCGGCACCGCGCTGCACCGGAAGATGTTGCCGTAGAAGGGATAGACGGCCTGGGCGTCGCCGGCGACGTAGACCAGGTCGACCGCGTCCGGGTCGGCCGCGATGGAGAGGAAGGGCGGCGCCGGGTAGCCGCCGGGCTTGACGTTCGGCGGCGGCGCGATCGGCGCCCAGGCGGTGGCGGGCCGCTCGGTCCACTGCAGAAGGCTGGTCAGCCCGATCTGGGTCCCGGCGGGAAGGACGTTCGCCACGGCCACGTACAGCGAGGTCACACCGCCGGCGTGGCGGACCGCGAGCTTCACCGCGGCCGTCTGGCCGACCGCCCCCGTCCCGGCCACCGTCTGCGGGCCGAACGCAGCCGGCATGCCGGCGATCAGAGTCCAGTTGAGGCCGCTGTCGGTGCTGCGGTAAACCCCTGATCCGGCGATGGCGGTGTAAAGGCGGGTGCTGTCGGCCGGGTCGCCCACCAGGTCGAACGCGTCACCAGCCGGCAATCCGAAGCTCCTCGTGTCGCCGGAGAGCCGGACAAAGGTCTGCCCGCCGTCGCGGCTGTGCCAGATGCCGGCATTCGGACCCTGCGTCGCGACCGTGATATCCGGTCCGCGCGAGGCAACGCCCATGACGGTCAAGCCGGCCAGGTCGGCGGCGCCGAGCGCCGACCAGGAGTCTCCTCCGTTGTCCGTCTTCATGAGTCCGACCAGCGGGCTGCCGCGGAAGGAGCTGCTCACGTCCCCGATGCCGGCGACCAGCCTGCGATCGATGGCGTTCGCGGAAGCGCCGTTGACCGTCGGGTCGAGGGTCAGCGCGCTTATCGACATGCTCGACCCGAGGTCGAGGAGTGGCGTCCATGGGATCACCCCGATGCCGGCGTTCGCGTTCGTCGTGCGCCACACGCCACCGTTGCCGCTAGCGATCCACATGATCGCCGCGTTGTTCGGGTTGGTGACGACCGCCGTGATCGCGCCGTTCACCGGGTTGGCGCACTGGGGGATCGCCAGCGCCGTGTTGCAGGACAGCGAACCGGTCAGGCCGTACTGGATGTGGTCGCCCTGCGGGATGAAGTTCGGCGCACCGAAAGGTGTCGTCCCCGCGACCACCGTGGTCCCGTCAGCGATTGGTCCAAGGTTGACGAAGCCCGGAGCCAGGCCCGCATTGACGAGGCCGGTGTCGACGGCGTCCTGGGCACGTTGGGTCAGGTCGGCGAGGTAAGTGCTGGCCGCGGCGGTATGGTCGTTGTGCTCGAACTGGGTTGCCGCGGAAAGCGTCAGCGCATAGTTGGGGCCGGCGACCGCAACCGTGATCACGGTGACTGCTTCCCTGTTGGCCCCCGTGTCAAGGACAAACGTGTCGAACGCGGCGGGCGGTGGTCCGCTGGTGACCGTGTATGTGATCTGGTTCGTCTTGTTCACGTGGGCGATCGTGCCCAGCTTGCGCACGGGGTACACCGCGTTGACGGCCGTCGCGTTCGCGTGAGCTGACAGCGTGCCGGCGAGCAGGTTGACGGTGAACGGCGCCACCGCGCCCGTCACGCTCGCCACGGCCACGGTCTCCTGGTTCGCTCCGTTCAGCAAGAGGATGTCGTTGGCGACCGGGGCGGCGGTCCCACCGGTCGGCGTGTAGACCAGCCCCGTGCGTACCGGCTGTCCCTGTGTGACTGTGACGTTGATGGATCCCAGTGGGACGAGGTTGCGAAGACCTGACGTGTCGACCTGCAGAACCGCCGGCTGCAGCGGGAGCTTCACCTTCGGCCTCGGCTGGTACACGGGCGGCGCGGCCGAAGCCGGAACCCCACCGTACGGGACGTCGACGATGCGGTAGGTGATGCT
>VBJE01000376.1 GCA_005879675.1 Chloroflexota bacterium | reverse complement strand
GCGGCCGAGGCCGGCGCGCAAATCCCAGACCTGCCGCCCGGCGCCGACCTGGCCGTCGGCGACCTCACGATCAAAGCCCTCCTCACGCCCGGCCACACCCCCGACCACAAGAGCTACCTGCTCCACGAAGGCGGCAAGCCGCGCGCGCTGTTCTCCGGCGGGGCGGTGATGCTCGGCGCGATCGCGCGCACCGACCTGTTCGGCCCGCACCTCGCGGTGCACCTGGCGCTCGAGGCGCTGAGCACCCTTCAGGTCAAGCTGCGCGGACTGCCCGACGAGATCAAGGTCTTTCCGACCCACGGAGGCGGCTCGTTCTGCGGCACCGGCGGCCGCAGCGGGCACGAGACGACGCTCGGCCACGAGCGCCGGACCAACCCCTTCTTCCAGACCACCGAGGTCATGCCCTTCCTCGCGCGCGTCCTCAACCAGCCGCGCTACCCGACCTACTACCGGGACATGGCCGCGGTCAACAGGGGAGGGGCGCC
>VBJE01000375.1 GCA_005879675.1 Chloroflexota bacterium | reverse complement strand
GGCCACATCCCCGGCAGCTACAGCGTCGGCATCGACGGACCTGTCAGCGCCTGGGTCGGCTGGCTCATCGCGCGCGGCCGGCCCATCGTGCTCGCAGGCGGCAGCGAGGCCGAGCATCGCACGGCGCAGCGCCAGCTGCTGCGCATCGGCTTCGACACCATCGCGGGCGAGCTCGACGGCGGCATGGACGCGTGGCGCGCGAGCGGCCGCGAGCTCTCGACTTTCGAGACCGTCGACGTCGAGGACATGGCGCAGTGGGTGCTGAGCGCCGAGCCGATGACCGTCGTCGACACGCGCGACGAGCACGAGTGGGCGTCAGGTCACGTTCCGGGCGCGGTGCACATCTACGTGCCGGACGTCCCCGGCCGCGCGCACGAGATTCCCCACGACGCGCCCGTCGCGGTGCACTGCGCGTCCGGCTATCGCGCGGGCATCGCCGCGAGCCTGCTCGAGCAGGCTGGGCTGAAGCGGATCATCCACGTCAACGGCGAGTACTCGGACTGGGACCGCCTCCACCTCGCCCAGAGCAAGGTTTAAACTCCTCCCCGTTCACGGGGGTGGCGCCGCAGGCGCCGGGGGGCATATATGAGAAAGAGGTTTCTCGTCGCGTTTGTCATCGCGGTTGTCGCCGTCTGCATAGCACCGATCTCGGTCTCGGCAACCACCACCTATACCGGCACGTTGGCCGACCACGCCACCTATCGGATCGACGTCCCCAGCAACTGGAACCACACGCTCCTGCTCTACAGCCATGGCTACGTCACGCCAGGCTCCGCGAACCCCGCGCGCGACGTCGGCGACCCGGCGACCGGGGCGTTCCTCCTCAACGCCGGCTACGCGCTCGCGGGCTCGTCGTATGCGTCGACCGGATGGGCGCTGGAGCAGGCGATCCCCGACCAGATCGCGACCCTCGACGCCTTCAACGCGCTCCACATCGGCACGCCCACGCGCACCATCGCGTGGGGCCACTCGCTGGGCGGCATCATCACCGCCGGTCTGCTGCAGACGTATCCCGACCGATTCGACGCGGCGCTGCCGATGTGCGGCGTGCTGGCCGGCGGAGTCGCGGTCTGGAACGAAGGCCTCGACGCCGAGTTCGTGATCAAGACGCTGCTCGCGCCGACCTCGAACCTGCAGCTCGTCCGGATCACCAACCCGGGCGCGAACTTCGGGCTCTCCAACCAGATCCTGGCCGCGGCGCAGGGGACGGCGCAGGGACGCGCGCGTCTGGCGCTCGCGGCCGCGGTGGGCGATCTTCCGGGCTGGTTCAACTCGTCCCTGCCGGAGCCGGCCGCGACCGATTACGTCACTCAGGAGGCCAATCAGTTCCGGTGGATCTCCGAGGTCGACGGACCCTTCCTGTTCTACCTTCGTGCGGAGCTCGAGGCCCGCGCCGGAGGCAACCCGTCGTGGAACACCGGGGTCAACTACTCCCAGCAGCTCGGCCGGTCGATCGACAACGCCGAGGTGCAGGCCCTCTACCAGCAGGCGGGGTTCAGCCTGGACGCCGATCTGGCGGCCCTTCGGGACGCTGACCGCGTCAGCGCCGACCCCGCGGCAGTCCACTACCTGACCCAGCACATCGTCTTCAACGGCGACCTCGGCGGCAAGCCCGTGCTGACGATCCACACCACGGGTGACGGTCTCGTGCTCAACTCCGACGAGCAGGCCTACCGGTCCGTCGCGCAGGACGCGAAGGACAGCCAGCTGCTGCGCGAGGCGTTCGTGCATCGCGCCGGCCACTGCACGTTCACGCCCGCGGAAACCATCGCGGCGCTGCAGGCGCTCGAGACGCGCCTCAACACCGGGAAGTGGGAACTCAAGCGCCGCCGCTCTGGGATCGGCCCTGAACGTGGCGCCGCCGTCTTACATCGATTTCGAACCGGCGCAATTCCTGCGCCCATTCGATACAGGAACGAACTAGTTACGAGTTGAGAACACTCCCTCTCCCCTTCGGGGAGAGGGCTGGGGTGAGGGGCTTAAGCCTTTCCTTTCCGCGCCCGCCAGATCTCCTCCGCCGGCCACTTCCGCGCCCACTCCGCCGGCACGTAGTTGTAGTGCGGATGGTCGACCGCATCCTCTGACGCGTACAGCTGCCGGAAGTCCAGGACCTCGAACCCCGTCCGCCGAAGCAGCTGGAACATATCCGCCGTCGGGATGTGGAACTCGCTCGAGGGCTCGCCGTCCGAGAACCAGTCGAGGCGGTTCATCCCTTTCAGCGGCCGCACCAGCCGCTCGGCCACGCGATCCTCGTCCGGCGAGCACACCATCTCCAGGTCC
>VBJE01000014.1 GCA_005879675.1 Chloroflexota bacterium | reverse complement strand
AGGAGGCCGTGGCGCTTGCCGCGCTCGAGGGGCGCTCGCTGTACGAGGTCGACACGGACGCGATCCTCCGCCTCGATCCAGACCTTGTCGTCGCGCAGGACATCTGCGACGTATGCGCGATCCCCGCGGACCAGGTGGCGGATGCGCTCGCGGGGGTGCGCATGATCCGCCAGCATCCGCACACGCTCGCCGACGTGCTCGGCGACATCGAAGAGCTGGCCGACGTGTGCGGCGCCGACGCCCGCCCGTTGCTGTCGAGCCTTCAACGACGGATCGAAGCAGCCACGCGCGAAGCCTCGGCTCTGCCGCGCGTGCGCGGCGTGTTCCTGGAGTGGCTGGGCCCGCCGTACCCGGCCGGCCACTGGACCCCGGACCTGCTGACGCTGGCGGGCATCGATGACCCACTCGCGCGGCCGGGCGTGCCGTCGCGAGCTCTCTCGTGGCACGCCGTCGCCGAGGCGGCGCCCGAGCTGCTGGTCGTCGCGCCGTGCGGCTTCGGCCTGGTGCGCGCCCAGGAGGAGGCGCATGCGCTGCGCGGAGAGATCGAGGCAACGGGCGCGCGGCGGGTGATCGTGCTCGACGGCTCCGCTTACTTCAACCGGCCGGGGCCGCGGCTGGTCGACTCGCTCGAGGTCCTGGTGGAAGCGCGCGCTCGCCTAGGCTAGTCGGTCATGAACCAATTCTTCGAGGACCTCGGCCGTGATTGGGTCGACGCCGCGAAACGCCGTGGCGCCGAGATCGGCAAGCCCGCGCTGGACTCGCGCGTCGCCCTCGAGCTGCTCGAGCTTGCGCGCGTGGCGGCTCATACCCAGGAGCGGCGTTTCGCGCCGCTGACCAGCTACCTGGCGGGCGTGGCGGCCGAGCGGCTGCGCGCGGCCAAGCCTGACCTGGACGAGGCGGCGATCGCCGAGTTCATCCTCGAGGTCCGGCAAAAGCTCGAGCGAGAGGTCCCGGGTCTCTAGCGGACGTTGATCACGGGGAGCTGGCGGAAGCTCTGCACGGAGATCCGTGCGGCGATCGCCGACGCCACCTTGCGCAGCGCCTGTGCTCCGGCGGTGTCAGGCCTGGAGATCACCACCGGGGCGCCCCCGTCGGCCTCCTCGCGGATGGCCCCGTCGATGGGGACGGCACCGAGGTAAGGCACGCCCATTCGCTGAGCGGCGCGCTCCGCCAGCCGTCGCAGACGAACCAGCTCATGTTCTCGATCAGGCCGAGCGGCGGCACGTTGAGGCCGCGGAACATCTGCAGCGCCTTGAGCGCGATCCGCAACGCCGTCTCCTGGGGCGTGCACACGATCGCAACTCCGGTCAGCGGCACGGCCTGCGCAAGCGTCAGCGACGCATCACCGGTGCCGGGCGGCAGGTCCACGACCAGGTAGTCGAGCTCGCCCCAGTGGACGTCGCTCATCATCTGCACGATCGCCTTCGAAGCCATCGGGCCGCGCCAGACCATCGCTTTGTCGGCTCCGGCGATGAAGCCGATGGACATCAACTTGAGGCCGTGGGCCTCGAGCGGGACCAGCTTCTGGTCGACGATGTCGGGCTGCTCGTGCGCGCCCATCAAGGCGGGCACCGACGGACCGTAGATGTCGGCGTCGAGAAGTCCGACGCGAGCGCCCGACAGCTGCAGCGAGGCCGCCAGGTTCACGGCGACGGTCGACTTGCCGACGCCCCCCTTGCCCGAGGCGACAGCGATGACGTGCTTCACGCCGGGGATCGCGGCCTCATGCGAGCGGCCGTTGAAGGCCGGCCGCACGTTGGCGGTCATCTTCAGGTCCACCGCCGTCACGCCCGGGACGTCGGAGACGAGTTGATGCGCGAGCGCCTGAAACCGATCCCGCACGGGGCAGGCCGGAGTCGTGAGCTCGAAGGTGAAGCTGACGCGGCCGGCCTCGCTGACGGCAAGGTCCTTGATCATGCCGAGGCTGACCACGTCGCGGCCGAGGTCGGGGTCCTTGATCGCGGAGAGTACGCCGAGGACCTCTTCCTTACTGGGCACTGAAGATCACCGCCGCCCGCATGGCGAGCACCGCGACCAGGACCAGCACCGACACGACCGTCGCCTCCATCGCGACCCCCACGACCGCCGCGCCCCCGCCCGCGGGCCGCAGCCTGGCGGGCCGAAAACCCAGTAGAGAGGCTCCGATGCCGATGACGGCCACGATCCAGAGGGGGAACCACGGCACGATCCGTCCGGCCTGGCCGGCCGCCGCGACCGTGACGAAGAACGCGATCAGCAGCACGAGCTCGAGGATCGAGAAGTAACTGTCGGCCAGGCGGAGGCGGTCGAGGCTGAACGCCGCCTCAGCCCGGTAGCGGACGAGGAGCGTGATCAGGGCCGCGCCTCCGCTCAGGCCGGAGGCGAGGAAGAGACCGCTCAGCGCCCAGGTGTCGCTCCACACCGGTTGGTTGCTAACGCTCAAAAGGACGCCGGTGTACGAGGCGATGAAAAGTCCGAGCAGCGAGCCAACGATGTTGAACAACCTGCCCACCGGCGGCGGAAGGAGAGGTCGGCGGCGGCGATCCATGAGCCAGGCGTCGACGAACGAGACAAAAGAGAAGAACCCGAAGATCAGCAGCGCCCAGGCGCCCATCGACATCGGGGACCAGTAGTGGAGGATCAGCCCGGTATCGCCAGGCGTCACGTCGACGAGCATGTGCCAGAAGCGCGACCAGCTCGCTCCCAGGTCCGCGGTCAGCAGGATCGGGCAGAGGAGCGTGGCGGGGAAGCTGACCAGGAAGCCGATCCGCGACGCCGGCTCGTCGCGCACGTCGCCGCCCACGCGCAGGAGCGTGGCGAGCACGTAGGAGCCGCCGGCGAGCCCGGCGAAGAAGAAGTAGAAAAGGATGTACCACGTCCACTGCGGCGGGCTGGCGAAATGCTCCGCGGCCAGATAGATCATCAGCTCGTGACCCTTCGCCGGAACGCGACCAGCCCGGCCACCACGGCGAGAGCCCCGGTCACGACCGCCGTCACATAGCCGGCGACGTTGTTGCGGCTGGGCAGCTGGGCATTGTCGGCGTTGGGGAGCCCGTACGTCTCCGGCTTGTCCATGAGCAGGAAGAAGGCGTTCAGCCCGCCATACACCTTGTCGTCGCGGCCGTAGAGCTGGGCTTGCGTCTGTCCCTGGCTGTGCAGGGCAGCAAGCCGGACGTCGGCGGCCTGCTGCAGGTCGGCAAGGGGGCCGAACTGGATCGACTGGGTGGGGCACGCCTTGGCGCAGGCAGGCTCGAGACCGCCCTGCAGCCGGTCGTAGCAGAGAGTGCACTTGTGGGCGGTGCCGGTTTGCGAGTTCATGCCGATCACGCCATACGGGCAGGCGGCGATGCAGTTGCGGCAGCCGTTGCATACGTCCTGCTGAATGAAGACGGTGTTGAACTCGGTGCGGATGATCGCGCCGGTCGGACAGACCTCCATGCAGCTCGCGTGCTTGCAGTGCTTGCAGACGTCGGACATCATCAGCCACGCGGCTCCGTCGCCGGTTGTCGCGGACTCGTCGGGAACGTGCTCGATGAACTTCACGTGACGCCAGTTCTGGCCGTCGAGCGAACCGGTGTTGTCGAAGCTGTCGGCCAGGAAGCTCGGGTTGTCGCCCTGGAGCTGGTTCCACTCCTTGCAGGCGACCTCGCAAGCCTTGCACCCGATGCACACGCTGGTGTCGGTGAAGAAGCCGTACTCCTGGCCGGGCTGGATGGCCGCCATTCAGAAACCCATCAGGTTGGGGGTGATCTTGGAAAAACCCTGCTCGCGCGCGAAGAGGTCGAGGGGGATGGCGGCCATCTCGTCGACGAGGGGCACAGCCGCCGGATCGACCGCCAGGTCGACGCTCAGTAGGTATCGCCGGCAGGACTCGCAGGCTTCGATCCGCATATGCGGAAAGAACGCACGGTGCTCCGCGGTGACTCCGCCGTTCGGCAGGCCTCGCACCACGCTGCCGCGCTCGCCGGAGGTCGTTCCATGCTCGCTGAAGATGCGCAGCCTGGTGCTGGCGTCCTCTCCGCAGGCCGCGCACGTGATTCGCGGATAGCCCCACGTCGCGGCGCAGCGCGCGCACACGAGATATCGCGGACCGGTCGCCAGATCGTCCTTCGCCAGGGCGAAGAACGCGAGCTGCGGCGGACCGCCGCACTCGGGGCAGTGGCGGGCGTCGCGGGGTCCACCGCAAGCCGACCGGGCGTCATGGCCGAGCGCCTCGAGCACCGGTCCCAACGAGGCGCGAGCGAGGTAGCGGTCGATGGGGGGCTGATCATCCCCGCGCATCCAGCGCTCGACGATCCCGCGCGGCTCCTCGGCGGCGAGCCGGCTCATGAGGTCTCCCCGCAGCCGGTCCGGGCCGGCGGCCACGCTCACGTCGACCACGCTCGGCACCACGACTTCCGCGACGTACGCGCCGAGAGCTTCGGCTGCCGGCGGCGATGAGCCCGCGTCGGCGAAGGCGGTTTCCTGAACGCCCAGCAGCGCGCCGTAGAAGTCGAGCAGCTGGCGGGCGAAGCCGTTCCGGGTCCGCAGCTCGGAAACCCGGCGCCTCCTCTCGGCGAAAGGTTCGACGGCGGTGAGCGCGACGGCCATCACATCTTCTCCAGGTTCACGAGGAAGGCCTTGAACTCGGGGGTGCGCGCGTTGGCGTCGCCGACGAAGGGCGTGAGCGCGTTGGCCATCCAGTAGCGGCCGTGGCTGGGGTCGCTGTCGGCCGAGAGGCCGACGTAGCCCCAATGGATCGGAATCCCGATCTGGTAGACCTTCTGCCCGGCGACGGTCATGGCCCCCAGCCGTTTGGTGACGAGCGCAAGCACCTCGACCTTGCCCCGCTTCGAGGAGACCCGTACCTGGTCTCCGCTCTTGATCCCCTTCTCCCGAGCCAGCTCGTCAGGGATCTCGACGAACGGCTTCGGCTGCAGCTGGACCAGGTGCGGCACGTGCTGGGTGACGTAGTGCTCGTGCTCAGTGAGGCGGTAGCTGGTCGCGATGTAGGGAAACTCGCTCGGCGTACCGAAGCGGTTGGGCCTGCCGGCCGCCTTGTCGTAGAGGAACGCCACCGGCGACGCCGAGTTCGCCGGATGAAGAGGGTTCTGAACGGGCGATTCGATCGGCTCGTAGTGCTCGGGAAATGGCCCGTCGACCATGCTGTTGCTGAACAGGCGGCCCACGCCCTCGCCGTTCATGATGAACGGCAGCCACGCGGCAGGGTCGTGGGGGTCCATGGTGGCCGGATAGTCGGGGACGTCGCCCACCCACTTGCTGCCGTTCCACGTGATCCCCGGCCTCGTCGGGTCCCACGGCTTTCCATCCAGGTCCGCGGAGGCGCGGTTGTACATCACGCGGCGGTTGAGCGGCCAGCTCCACGCCCAGTTGGGGAAGAACCCCATGCCCGTCGGATCGTTGGCCTTCACGTCCTGCACGCCCTGGCGGCGCTTCATCAGGTTGCCGGTGTCGAGATAGCTGCCGGTGTAGATCCAGTCGCCTGTCGTCGTGGTGCCGTCGTCCTTGAGGAGCGCGAAGGACGTCATCTGCTTGCCTGTGGAAAGGTCCTTGCCGTTGATCTCTTTGGCGATCTCGTCCAGCTCGGGCTTCAGCGGGTCTTTGTAATCGAAAGTGAGCGCCATGATCGGCTCGGGAAACTTGCCGCCCTGGGCCTGGTACAGCTTCTTCACCCGCTGGAAGATGTCGGCCAGGATCCAGTGGTCGTGTCGCGCCTGTCCTTGCGGCGGCAGCACCTGGTCCTTCCACTGCGACCAGCGCCCGCTGTTGACGAACGAACCGTCCTTCTCGATCCAGTGCGTCGTCGGAACCATGAAGACCTCGGTCTTGATGGAGCCGCGGTCGACGCCGGGCGCGTGCCAGAACTCAGAGCTGGTCGTCGGCAGCGAGTCCATCACGACGAGCCACTTCAGGTTGTTCAGCGCCTGGCGCACCTGGTTGCTGTCCGGGCCGATGCTCGCGGCCGTCATCCCGGAGAGGATCAGCCCCTCCATCTTGCCCTTGAGCGCCTGGTCGTAGATCGTCATCCACGACGCGTTGCCGGCGGGCTTGGGGACGAAGTTGAAGGCGAACTCGTTGTCCTTCTTCGCCGCGGCGCCGTACCAGGCCTTGAGGGTGCTGACCATGAACTTGCTGTAGTTCGTGCCGAAGAAGTTCCACGAGTTCTTGTCCGACTTTTTGGGGGCGCTGGCGGCAACGTAATCGGCGATCGTCTTCTGCCCCGGCGCGGGAATCTTCAGGTAACCGGGCAGGATCTCCCAGGAGATCGCGTGATCGGTGTTGCCCTGGATGTTGGCGTGGCCGCGCTCCGCGTTCATGCCGCCGCCCGGCCGCCCCATGTTGCCCAGCAGCAGTTGGAGCACGGCGCCGGAGCGGATGAGCTGGCCGCCGGTCGTGTGATGAGTCAGCCCGACCGCGTAGACGATCGTCATCACCTTGTCCGGCTTGCCCATCTGGCCGACGAGCTCGGCGACCTTGTTGAAATCGGCGGCTGGAATGCCGGTAATGCTCGAAACCATCTCCGGCGTATAGCGGGAGTAGTGCGCCTTCATGAGCTGGAAGACCGAGCGCGGGTGCTGCAGCGTCTTGTCTCGCATGGCGAAGCCGGTCGCCGGGTCTGTCTCGTAGCTCCAGCTCGCGATGTTGTAAGACCGCTTTGCAGGGTCGTAACCCGAGAACAGGCCGTCCTTGAAGGTGAAGCCGTCCTTGACGATGAAGGACGCGTTCGTGTAGTTGCGGACGTATGCGTCATGGAAGAGGTTGTTCTGGAGCACGTGGTTGATCAGGCCGCCGAAGTAGGCGACATCGCTCCCGGTGCGGATGCGCAGGTACATGTCGGCGAGCGCCGAGGTGCGGGTGAAGCGCGGATCGGCGTGGATCATCTTCGCCCCGCGGTCGAGCTTGGCCCGCATGAACCACTGGAAGCCGACCGGATGTGCCTCAGCCGGATTGGCGCCGTTGATCAGGATGAGGTCTGAGTTCTTGATGTCGCGCCAGTGGTTGGTCATCGCTCCCCTTCCGAACGTGGCGGCCAAACTGACCACCGTGGGGCCGTGTCAAACCCTGGCCTGCTGCTCGAGGTGTACCAGTCCCAGGCCCCGCATCAGCTTGGTGGCGAAGTAGCCTTCCTCCGAGCTGAATGCGGCTCCTCCCGCGAAGGCGATGCCTTCGGTGCGATTGACCGTGTTGCCGTTGCCGTCCGTCGCCACGAACGTCGCGTCACGCGAGGCTTTGATGTTGTTCGCGATCTTGTCCAGCATGTCGTCCCAGGAGATCTTTTGCCACGCGGTCGCTCCCGCAGGGCGGTACATCGGGGACTCGACCCGGCGCGGAGAGACCGCAAGCTGCATCGCGGTGGCGCCCTTCGGGCAGAGCCTGCCCTCGTTGACGGGGCTGTCCGGGTCGCCCTCGATCTGGAGCAGCTGCGTGGTCCCATCGCTGTTTGTGCGCGTGTAGGCCACGAGCGAGCAGCCGACGGCGCAGTAGGGGCAGATGGAGTGCAGCTCCTTGGCGCCCTCGATGCGGAGCTTCTGCTTGACCCGGTTCGATTCGGCGAGCGCAACATCGAAGCCGAGGCCGGACGCCGCAAGGGCGCCTGCTCCAGCCGCACCGACCTTGAGAAATTCCCGGCGTGTGACAGTCGGCAACTCGTCCCCCCGAACGGTCTGAACCTACGCCGGCACGGCGGCTACGTCAAGTTTTCAGCCTGTGGACATGAGCAGGTCGCCGCGGTCGTCGGCCTCCGGGTTGCGCAGCAGGTCGATCAGTCGTGGATCCCACGGCACGATGACGCCCGTCGCGCCCGCGGTCTCGTGGTCGCGAAGCATCGCGGTCCACGAGTCTCGGTCGGCCGGCATGGGCACCTCGGTCCAGGTCTCGCCCTCGGGTTCGCCGACGACGAGGCGCCCGCGGCTGAGGGTTCCCAGCACGGCCGGTTCCTGGCTGCTCACGCGCAGCCGCACCCGCTCGGTCAGGGCCGCGACCGCCCCCAGCAGCACCCAGTGCTCGGGCGAGTCACCGGCGACTCCGATCATGTCCGCACCCGCCGCCTCTAGCGCCCGGACGTCGGCGATGAAGCCGCCGGCGTCGGCGATCGTGGCCGGCAGCGTGACCCCGACCTTCATCACCTCACCAATCTAGCGCCGGGCCGCCCTGACCTTCGGCATGTTCTCGATGGACTCGCGGTACGACTTCGCGAACCCGGCGACGCCCTCGTCCTCGAGCTCCTGCGTGATCGCCGCCATGTCGATCCCGCTCATCGCGAGCTGATCGAGCAGGCGACGAGCGCCCTCCACGTCCTTCTGCAGCGTCGGCTCGGCGCGGCCGTGGGCAGCGAACGCTTCTACATGACGTCGCGGTAGCTCGGGTTCTTGGTCGACGTGCTCGCCCACAGGCAGCGCTGGACCGTCGCGCCCGCTTCGCGGAGCGCGTCCCACCGCGGCCCTGAGTGCAGCTGGGAAAACATCTCGTAGGCGAGCTTGGAGTTGGCGATCGCAGCCTTGCCGCGCAGGTGCGCAAGCTCGGGCCGTCCCTCGAGCAGCCTGTCGACCTTCGTGTCCACGCGGCTGACGAAGAAGCTCGCGACGCTGTGGACCGTGCGCAGGTCGCCCCCACGCTTGCGAAGCTCCTCGAGGCCCGCGAGATACGCCTCGACGACCTTGACGTACCGCTCCACGGCGAAGATGAGCGTCACGTTGATGTTGGCTCCCTCGGCGATGCGCGCCTGGATCGCGGGCAGGCCCGCGGGCGTGGCGGGGATCTTGACCATCACGTTGGGCCTTGCCGCCCGCATCTGAAGCTCGCGCGCGGCGTCGATCGTTCGCTCTGTGTCGCCGGCGATCTCGGGCGACACCTCGATGCTGACGAAGCCGTCGCCGCCTCGCTCGCGGTCGTAGACAGGGCGCATCACGTCGGCCGCGGCCTGCACGTCCTCGATCAGCAGGTCCCACACGATTGACTCCGCGTCCTGGCGACGGGCGAGCCTCCTCTCCACGTCGTCGGCGTACGCCTCGGAGGTCTCGAGGGCCTTCGCGAAGATGGTCGGGTTGGCGGTCACCCCGGTGACGCCCGCGTCGCGGTAGCGCGCCAGCGTTCCGGACTGGATCATCGCGCGGTCGATCTGGTCCAGCCAGACGCTCTGGCCCAGGCGCCTCAGCTCGGCGATCGGGTTGGCTTTGTTCATGGTTTCCCCCTCAACTCAAGAAACGCCACGGCGCGCGGCTTTACTCCGCATACTCGGGATGCAATGGCCGGCGACGAAGCGACGCAAGCCCTTCGCGAGCTCATGCCCCTCGCGGCGACGCTCGGGATCCGCACCGAGCGATACACCGCCGACGAGGTGGTGCTGTCCCTCGACTGGGCATCCTCGCTGTGCACGGCGAACGGCATCCTCCACGGCGGCGTGATCATGGCCCTGGCCGACTCGGCGGGCGCCGCGTGCGCGCTGCTGAACCTGCCGGACGGCGCCTCGGGGACCACGACCGTCGAATCGAAGACAAACTTCTTCGGCGCGGCCAGGAGCGGCTCGGTGTCCGCGACGTCCACGCCGCTCCATCGTGGAGGGACGACCATCGTGATCGAGACGGCGGTGCGCGACGGCCGCGGCAAGCTCATCGCGAAGGTCACCCAGACCCAACTGGTGCTGCGGCCCCGGTCTAGCGCTTAGGGGCGGCAGCGACCTTCTCGCGCAGCTCGTGCTTGAGCTGGGACGAGTCGAGCGAGGCGCTCAGATGTCCCGCGACCATCTTCTTGAGGCGCTCCGGGAGCATCTTCTCGAAGGTCGAGCGGGCTTCGGCGGGCCCGGCGAGATAGATCTGCATGTACGCCCCCGAAGCCACCTCGCGCTCGACGGTCTTGACCGCGGTCTCGAGGTTGGCCTTCGCCCTGTTGTCGGCTTTGCGCTGGTTGCTCGGCGCGGACGTGCCTCCGGCTCGCGTGTGCCGGACCTCGGTCCCGTTGACCTCCTGCAGGGGAATGATGTCGTCGAGGATCGCGCCGAACGTCTTCGCGTGCTCCTTGTCGACGACCGCGACCAGCGACGGCGGATGGTGCTCGAGCTGGCGCACGATCGGCGCGACAAGCAGCTCGCCCACCTCGAGCCTCTCGTCAGTCTCCTCGCGTAGCTTGATCAGCTCGAGGACGCCGTGCGGCTCGTCGGCAAAGCCCGCAAACGCCGGGCACCCCGCCGGGCGGACGACAGCGACATGGTGGCGCAGGCGCCGCATCTCGTACTCCATCAGCTCGCCGTCCTTGGCCGTCAGGCGATGCTGGTAACGATGGAGCAGATCGCGAAACTCGATGTCGTAGAAACGCGCGTCGTAGCCCTCGGCCCGCGCGGGCAGGTAGATGCTCACCGCGCGGTTTGACGCGCGCCGCAGCCGCGGCGCCAGGACGAAGAGGGCCTGCAGCGGGCTGTAGTTGGTCATGTTCACAATCTTGAACGCATCGGGGGTCCGGGATCGGCTCGCCTGGGCCTTTAACCGACTCAGTTATCGGCCGCCCGGGTGCGATCGGATAGCGCATATTTAGCCCCTCGCGGGATTACGAACCGCTCCACTCGGTCGTTGTAGGGAGTTGAATGACAGGCTCCGGCCGGCTTCGCGCTGTCAGGGCGGTCGTCGCCTTCTTCGCCGCCTCTGTCGGGATGGGCGCGACTGGAATCTCGCCCGTGTCCGCGGCCAGCCCCGTCCAGCTGTCGGTCCAGGCCGGCTACCACAACAGCTTCAAGCTCGGCCAGTGGATGCCGGTCGCCGTCGACGTCACCAACAACGGACCCGACTTCGAGGGCACGCTGGAGATCCAGCCCGACTCGGCGTTCGGGGGCAAAGGCGGCGGTCCCGGCGGGTCGGCGGTCTACGTCGCCCCGCTGAGCCTCGCGGCCGGCACCACCAAGCACTTCAAGACCTACGTCTCGGAAGACAACCCGACCGCCATCGCCGTGCGGGTGACGAGTGGCGGCCGGACCGTCGCCAGCCAGCAGGCCTCGGTCTCGAACACGACCTCGATCCTGGTCGCGGTCCTCTCCGACCAGCCGTCCACCCTCGACCTGCTGGCGGCGGTCCATCCAGGTGGCTTCACGCCCTCCGTCGCGCACCTTGCCGCGGCTGACCTTCCCGACTCCGGGCTCGTGCTGCGCGCGTTCGACATGATCGCCATCGACGACTTCGCGACCGACACCTTGACGGCCGCCCAGCGCACCGCGCTGAGCGACTACGTCCTGGCCGGCGGCTCGCTGCTTCTCGGCACCGGCGGCACCTGGCACAAGACGCTGGCCGGCCTACCCGAGGCGATCGTGCCCATGGCGGTGACCGGCGCGACGATGCTGTCCGCGCCCGCCTCCCTGGCGGGCCTGCACGGGCTCGAGGTCGCCACCGGAGCCGCGTCCGGGACGGTGTGGATGGCGGAGGGCAGGCAGCCCCTGATCGTGGAGCGGACCGCTGGAGACGGCGTGGTCACGATGGCGACCTTCGACTGGAACCAGGAGGCGCTGACCAGTTGGACCGGGTCCTCGCAGCTGCTGCGGACGGTGTTCGTGCGGTCCACGTTCAACTACGGTGTCGCTTCCACGATCCTCGGCGGCGCCGGCAACGGGGGCTTCTCGGCATCGCAGCGCGGGAGCAACCTCACCCAGGCTCTCTCCAACCTGCCGGCGTTGAACCTGCCGGCGTGGTGGCTGATCGGGTCGCTCGTCCTGGTCTACGTGCTCCTCGTCGGGCCGGTCAACTACTTCGTGCTGCGGGCGATGAACCGCCGGGCGCTGGCCTGGGTCACGGTGCCCGCGATCGCGATCGTGGCCGCGGGCGGCGCGTATGGGACCGGCCTGGTCACCAAGGGCACCGCGGTCACCGCCAACGAGATGTCGATCGTCCACGTGGCGAGCGGCTGGGACCGGGCGTACGAGGAGGCGTACACGGGCATCCTCACCCCGACGCGGGGGGACTACGAGGTTTCGATCGCCGGGCCGAAACGCATGATCAGCCCGCTGTACACCTACGGCGGGGGGTTCCCCGACCCCAACCTCGGCCTGCTCCGCGTCAACACCGTCAACCAAGCCATCACGATGCCGAGCATGACGGCCTTCACGCTGCGAGGGTTCGCGAGCGAGCGGATGGCCTCGGCGCCCCACATCGTTGCCAGCGTCAGCCTTACGGGCGGAAAGCTCGCCGGCACGGTCAGGAACGAGTCGACGCTGCACTTCACCGACGGCGTCGTCCTGTCCGGCAACTCTTTCCAGAAGCTGGGCTCCCTGGGTCCGGGGGAGAGCGCCTCGTTCTCCCTGCTGCCCTCCCTCACCAACCCGATGAACGGGCCGCCCGTCTACCAGACGATCTACGCGAACTCGTTCTCCTGCTGCCCTCCCCAGACCCAGAACAGCTCCGAGGCCGAACGAGAGGCCGAGATCAAGTTCGCCATCCTCAACATGCTCCCCGTCAACGGCTTCAAGGGCATCGTGGTCACCGCCCAACCCACCGTCCTACTGTGGACGCGCGACTCGTTCCAGGACATCGCGGTCAACGGCGGCCGCCCGCATGCGTACGTCGAGAACGCCGTGGTGCTCTCGATCCCGGTCAGCCAGGTGGGTGCCGGCCTGCTCGGCGGCGGAGTGGTGACCGGCCGGATCGTCGACGTCGACGCCGACGTCCAGCAGCAGGGAGGGCCACCCGGTCTGGTCGTGACGCAGACCGGGGGCAGCATCGTCTACGACTTCGCGCCGCCGCTGGCGCCGGGCGCTCACCTGACCAGGGTGTCGGTGTCGGCCTCCAACCCGTACGGGATCAAGGCCGCGCCCGGAGGCGGTGCCGTCAACGCCTCGGTGAAGGGCCAGGCCTGGGACTGGACGCGCTCGCAGTGGGTGGACGTGGTGTATCTCGACAGCGGCGAGACGACGATCCCCGACAACGCGGTCAACCCCGCCACCGGCGAGGTCAAGCTCAAGCTCACCGGCGACGGGCCCTTCACCTCGGGGTGGATGTCGCTGGCGGGAGACGTCAGATGATCGCCGTCGAGAACCTGACCAAGGTCTACGGCAAGCGAGCCGCGCTCGACCACGTCTCGTTCGAGGTGCCCGCGCGCGAGATCTTCGGGTTCGTCGGGCCCAACGGCGCCGGCAAGACGACCACGCTTCGGATCCTGGCCGCGCTCATGGCTCCAACGGGGGGCCGCGCCTTCATCGACGGAGCCGACGTGACCAGGGACCGCGAGAAGGTCCACAGCCGGATCGGCTACATGCCCGACTTCTTCGGCGTCTACGACCAGCTGACAGTCGCCGAGTACCTGGACTTCTACGCCGCCTGCTACCGCCAGCCCAACGCAGGAATCAGCTCGTGGACACTCTCTCGCGAGGCCTGAAGCAGCGCGTCTGCCTCGCCCGCGCCCTCGTCCACGACCCCGCCGTGTTGTTGCTCGATGAGCCCGCGTCCGGGCTCGACCCGCGAGCCCGGGTCGAGGTGCGGGAGATCCTCAAAGAGCTCCAGGCGATGGGCAAGACGATCGTGATCTCGAGCCACATCCTCCCGGAGCTCACCGAGCTCTGCACCATGATCGGCATCATCGACCGCGGCCGCATGCGCGCCACGGGCCCGGTGCAAGAGGTCATCGCCAGGCTGACCAGCGGCCGCCGGCTCAAGATCGGGGTCCTCGAGCAGAAGGAGACCGCGATCGAGATCCTCACGCCGCTGCCTTCCGTCCGCCAGGTCACGTCGGTCAACGGCACGATCGAGGCCGAGTACGAGGGTGACGAGAGGACCGCGTCCGACATCCTCCTGGCCCTGACCGGGGCGGGGATCAGGGTCTCGGAGTTCACGCCCATGGCCGGCGGGCTCGAGGACGCGTTCCTCCGGGCCACTTCGGAGGAGGTCTGATGAACCCGGTCGCGCGCGCGCTGTGGAACCCGATCGTGGCCAAGGAGTACCGGGCCCGCATGCGCACGTGGCGGTCGCCGTTCGCGATGACGGTCTACGTCGTGCTCCTCGGCGGAATCGGCTGGTTGGTCTTCTCGGCCATCGCCAACAACACCTTCGGCTCAGGCCTCAGCAACTACGGCCAGACCCTGTTCACGTTCCTGATCCTGTTCCAGGTCGCGCTGCTGGCCTTCATCACGCCGGCCCTTACCGCCGGGGCGATCAGCGGCGAGCGCGAGCGGCAGACGATCGACCTTCTTTTCGTCACGCCGCTGCCGACGTTCTCGATCATCTGGGGCAAGCTCCTCGCCTCGATGTCGTTCGTAGTCCTGTTGCTCATCCTCTCCGTGCCGATCTTCAGCATGGTGTTCCTCTTCGGAGGCATCGAGCTCGACCAGGTCCTGGACGCCTTTGCCGTCACCGGCGTGACGGCGCTCACCCTCGGTCTCGTGGGTCTGGCGTTCTCGAGCCTTTTCCGCCGCTCGCTCGTGTCCACGGTGGCCGCGTACGGCGCCGCCTTCGTGCTCATGGCCGGGACGCTCCTGTACGGCCTGCTTCTGCCTACCGATTACGACGTCAACGCCACCAAGGCCCCGGCCCCGCCCGCGGTGA
>VBJE01000013.1:3497-12874 GCA_005879675.1 Chloroflexota bacterium | reverse complement strand
GGCTGGAACCAGTCCAGCGACTCGACCTTCCAGTCGCGCTCGGACGAGAGCCAGCCCCAGATCCCGGCGCGCGCGGCAAGGCGGTACGCGGAGTCAGGTTTGAAGATCAGCAGGGCGTCAGCCACGACGAATGAGTTCTATTTTCCTGACTTGAGGTCGCGGGGGTTCGGCGCGTACACCTTGCGGCCCTTCAACTTCTCGGGCATGTGCGCCTGGTCGGAGACCCCGCCTTCGAAATCGTGCGCGTACTGATAGCCGCGCCCGTAGCCCATCGACCGCATCAAGCCGGTGGGCGCGTTGCGCAGGTGCATCGGCACCGGTTCGTTGCCCGTCTCCTGGATCAGCTCGCGGGCGGCGCCGTAAGACGTGAGCGCTGAGTTGGACTTCGGCGCAAGCGCCAGGTAGAGCGCCGCCTCGGTCAACGGAAGCACGGCCTCGGGCATGCCGATGAAGTGGGCCGCCTGCTGCGCCGCGATCGCGACCGGCAGCGCCTGCGGGTCGGCGAGGCCGATGTCCTCGGCGGCGAGGATGACCAGGCGCCGGGCGACGAACATCACATCCTCGCCCGCCTCGAGCATGCGCGCCATCCAGTAGACGGCCGCATCCGGATCGCTGCCGCGGACGCTCTTGATGAGCGCGGAGACGATGTCGTAGTGCTGGTCGCCCGCCCGGTCGTAGAGGAGATGCCGCTGCTGCATCGCCTGCTCGACGTGGTCGAGGCCGACCGCGCCCTCGCCCGCCAGCGCAGCCGCCGCCTCCAGGCCGTTCAAGGCCACGCGCGCGTCGCCCCGCGCCACCTCCAGCAGCGCGTCCATCGCGTCGTCGCCGATGGTGGCGTGGAGCTCCTCCAGCCCCCGCTCGACCACCTTCTTCAGCTCCTCGCGGTCGAGCTGCTCGAGCCGGAAGACGCGGCTGCGCGAGAGCAAAGGCGAGATGACCTCGAACGACGGGTTCTCGGTCGTCGCGCCGATCAGGGTGACGGTGCCGTCCTCGACATGGGGCAGGATCGCGTCCTGCTGCGCCTTGTTGAAGCGGTGGATCTCGTCGATGAACAGGACGGTGCGCAGGCGCGCCCGGACGCCCGCGGTCACGGCCGACATGGCGACCATGCGGGCGCTGGTCTCGGTCGCGAGCAGGCCGGCGAGCGTGGTCTTGCCGCTCCCCGGCGGACCCCAGAGGATGATGCTGGGGAGGTTGCCGCTCCGGGTCAGGCGGCGCAGTACGTCCACGACCTGGCCCTGGCCGACCAGCTGCTCGAACTCCTTCGGCCGCAGGCGCGTGGCCAGGGGCGCGCTCGGCTCCGTTCCGGCCGGGGCCGGGAAAAGCTCCCCCTGATCTGCCATCGAACCAAATTCTGAACTGGGAACGGGCTGAGGGCCGTCAGCCTAGAATTGGCCGGCCATGACGACCTGCTGGTATTGCAGCTCCGAGGTGCCTGAGACCTCCCAGTACTGCCCGAGCTGCGGCCACAGCCAGATCGACCGCTCCTCGAGCCCCCTTTTCGGGGTAGTCGACTCGACCACCGGGATCTGGAACTCGAAGTTCGTCAACGCCCTGGTGGGCCAGGAGGCCAATCGGGCCGTGCGCTATCACCGCCCGCTCTCCGTCCTGATCGTCGAGCTCGACCACGCCGAGCACATCCACAAGGAGCTGGAGGCGGTGCAGGTCGAGGCCCTCCTGCGCGAGATGGCGGAGCGCCTGGGGCAGGCGATCCGCGACACCGACACGGTCGGCTTCCTCGACGTGGACGGGCCGCCGCACTACGCGATCGTCCTCCCCGAGACCGACGAGCAGGGGGCGGCGCTGGCGGCGGACAAGATCCGGCGCTCGATCGCCTCTCACGACTTCGGCACCAGCGGCGCGTGGAAGCGGATCACGGTCAGCTGCGGCGCCGCCACGATCGACGCCGGCTACCGGCCGCAGGACGAGGCGGGCATGATGAACCGCCGCGAGTACACGGGCAACCTGCTGCGCGAGGCATACCAGGCGCTGGACTCCGGCCGCTCGGCGGGGACCAACCGGACGACGGTCGGCGCCTACCGACGCTGACCCGAATCTTCCTGGTCCGGCACGCGGACGTCGAAAACCCTCAGCGGGTCCTTTACGGCTACCTGCCCGACTTCCACCTGAGCGCCCTCGGTCGCGCCCAGTCCGCGGCGCTCGGCGAGCGCCTGCGCCCGGCGGGCCTCACGCGCATCGTCTCCAGCCCCCTCGTCCGCGCGCGGGAGACGGCGGAGGTCATCGCCGAGAAGCTGACGCCGCCGCCCGCGCTCGAGACCGACTCGGACCTGAGGGAGGCGGAGTTCTCGCGCTACCTGCAGGGCGTGCCCTACTGGCAGGTGCCTGTCCGCCGCCCCCTGTGGCTGGTGCACAAGGCGAGGCGTGGCCTGCTGCCCGGGGATGAGTCGATCGAGGTCCTCGGCGAGCGAGTCCTGCGCGTCGCGCGCCTCCTGGCGCGCCGGCATCCCGGTGAGGCGATGGCGGTCGTGAGCCACGCCGACCCGCTAAACGCCGCGTGGATCCTGCTGGACGGCCGGCCGCACAGCGAGCGCGAGATGCATCGCAAGTCGATCGGCAAGGCGGGCATGCTGCAGGTCGACATGGAGGGCGAGACGCCGAAGGCCTGGGAGTACATCCCGCCGCCTCCCATCGCCAAACCGGCGAGCGCCGCCGCCTAAGACATGTCCCGGACCTTCCCCAAGGGTTTCCTCTGGGGAACGTCGAGTGCGGCGCACCAGGTCGAGGGCGACAACCGCAACTGCGACTGGTGGGAGTGGGAGCAGCAGCCGGGGCGCATCGCCAACGGCGACTCGTCGGCCGTCGCGTGCGACCACTACCACCGCTACCGGGAGGACTTCGCGCTCCTGCGCGACATGAATCAGAATGCGCACCGGCTTTCGATCGAGTGGTCGCGGATCGAGCCCTCGGAGGGCACCTTCGATTCGCGCCAGATCCGGCACTACCGCGACGTGCTGGGCGAGCTCCGCGAGCAGGGCATCCTGCCCATGGTCACGCTGCACCACTTCACGAGCCCGCTCTGGTTCGTGCGCAAGGGCGGATGGACCGCCTCGGGGGCGGCGCGCGCCTTCATGCCCTTTGTCCATCGCGTCGCCGACGAGCTCGGCGACCTCGCCGGCATGTGGTGCACCATCAACGAGCCCAGCATCTACGGCGCGCAGGGATGGATCACAGGTGACTTTCCGCCCGGGCACCACGGCGACCTGGCGGGCCAGTATCGGGTGACGCGCAACATGCAGCGGGCGCACGAGCTCGCGTATGTGGCGCTGAAGCGCCGGTGGCCCGATACGCCGGTGGGCCTTTCTCACCACAAGTTCCTGTTCATGCCCGCCACCGGCAGGCGGCGCGACAGGGTCGCGGCGGCGGCCGCGCAGATGGTCATGGACCGGTGGCCGGTGGGTCCGGGCCGGCTCGCGAAGATCGTCGAGGCCACGAGCGACTTCATCGGCATCGCCCACTACTGGGGCCAGCTGTGCGCGTTCGACCCGCGGCGGCCGCAGGACCAGTTCGTGCGTCGGTTCAACCCGCCGGACCTCCCGGTCACCGACATGGGGTGGGTGTCGAACCCGGCCTGGATGCGCCAGGTGCTCAACGAGGTCAAGGGCTACGGCAAGCCCGTCTACATCACCGAGAACGGGATCGCGACCGGCGATGACAGCGTGCGCGAGGGCTACCTGCCGGAGCTGCTCGGCAACGTGCAACTGGCGATCGAAGACGGGGTGGACGTCCGCGGCTACTTTCACTGGACCAACACGGACAACTTCGAGTGGGCGCGGGGCTACGGGGCCCGCTTCGGACTGATCGATGTCGACCGCAGGACGCTCGAGCGGACGGTCAAGCCGAGCGGGCGGCTGTACGCGCGGATCGCGACCGCGAACTCTTTGGGATCTTAATTAGACTCAGGCCGGATGTCTCGCCGCTCGCTAGCGATCGGGGCCGTCGCGGTGGTGCTCGGCTCGATCCTGATGCTCTCCCTCGCCTGGGGCTTGCAGCACGCGGCGCTGTCCAACCCGCCCGTCCTCGGCAAGACCGCGCCGAAGCTCGCCATCCAGACGGCGACCGGCGACGAGGTGCGTGTCTGGGACCTGCAGGGAAAGCCCGTGGTCCTGAACTTCTGGGCGTCGTGGTGCGGTCCGTGCGTCGAGGAGGGCGGCGTGCTGGCGGACGGCGCCAAGGCGCACGCGGACGTCGCGTTCGTGGGCGCCAACAACCAGGACACGGCATCCGGGTTCAGCGCCTTCGAGCAGCGCCATCCGCACTCGTATCCCGCCGGGCCCATCGTCACCGGGACATACCAGTCGTATGGAGTCGCTGCTCTACCGGCGACGTTCTTCATCAACTCCGATGGCGTGGTTGTCGCGTCCTTCACCGGACCGCTCGACGCCACCACCCTCGACCACTACCTGGCCCTGATCGCGTCGTGATCAGAGGATCACGCCGCCGAGGCTCCTCGCATCTTCGCGGCCTAGGCGGCCGGGCGCCTGCGGCGCTGAAGCCGGCGTCAAGGGGCCCGGCGCTGCGTCGTCACGCATCTAGCGATGCGCTCCTAGCCGCGCCACCCTTTCCTTGGCTCCGGCCGCCGATGCCGCGAAATATGCGTCGGATCCCGGCGTCGTGATCCTCGCGTTGAAGTGGGGCGCGCCCGTGGCCGTGGTCGCGGCGTGCGTGGGCTACCTCATCTACTCGGCGTCCGGCGGTACCGCGGAGTACTACCTGACGGTGTCCGAGCTGCGCCACCACGCGCAGACAGGCGACGTGCGGGTCGCGGGTGTCGTCCAGGACGACGTGCACAGGACCGACGGCGGCCTTCATGTGACCTTCACGGAGAAGGACGCGTCGGCCGCGATACCAGTCGAGTACACCGGCACGCTGCCGGACATCTTCCGGCCGGGGATCACCGTCGTGGTGGAGGGACGGCTGGGCGCCGACGGCGTGTTCCACGCGCGGACTCTGCTTGCGAAATGCCCGTCGCGCTTCGCGACCCAGCCTTACACGAGTTGATCCTCGGATTCCTCGGCGCGGGCGCTCTACTTGCGGGGCTGGTGCTCGGCGGCTTCTCGGCGCTGCTTTCCTTCTGGGCGGGCTGGCGCAACAGCGCGGTCTTCGTCCAGATCGGCCGGCGGGCGTTCTACGCCGCGACGGCCATGACCGTCCTCGCGGCGATCGTGCTCGAGACGGCCCTGCTGAGCCACGATTTCTCGCTCGCGTACGTCGCCGAGCACACCGATCTCTCGACACCCATCGCGCTGGTCGCCGCCGCGTTCTACGGCGGCCAGGAGGGATCGCTCCTGTACTGGACCCTGATCCTCGGCCTGCTCGGCAGCGCGTCGTTGATCGCGAGCACGGCGCTGGGGGGCCGCGTCGCCGCCTACGCCGCGGGCATCCTGGCTTCGATCCTCGCGTTCTTCCTGTTCGTGCTCGCCGTCGTCGCGAGCCCGTTCGACCTCCTGTCGGTCACGCCGCCTGACGGGCTCGGCCTCAACCCGATCCTGCGCGACGGCGGCATGCTCATCCATCCCCCGGTGGTCCTCGCCGGGTTCGCCGCGTTCGCCATCCCGTTCGCCTTCGCGAGCGCGGCCCTGCTGGCGGGCCGGTCGGACGCGGAGTGGATTCGGCACACGCGGCGCTTCGCGCTCGTCGCCTGGAGCCTGCAGTCGACAGGCCTGCTGCTCGGCATGTGGTGGGCGTACCACGTGCTCGGCTGGGGCGGCTACTGGGGATGGGACCCGGTGGAGAACGTCGCCCTGATGCCGTGGCTGGCGACGACCGCGTACCTGCATTCGTCGCAGGTGCAGGAGAAGAGAGGCCGGCTGCGCGCATGGAACCTCGGCCTGGTGATGCTGGCGTTCCTGCTCGTCGTGTTCGGCACCTTCATCGTCCGCAGCGGCGTCGTGCCGTCGGTGCACACGTTCGCGATCAGCGCCATCGGACCGTGGTTCCTCGGGTTCCTGTTCGCCTGCATGGTCTTCTCCGCGGTCCTCCTGGCGACGCGGGCGCGCGCAGGCGCCTCCGTCGCAAGGCGCCCCGCCGACCCTGTCTCGCGCGAGGGCGCCTTCGTGCTCCAGAACGTGCTGCTGGTCGGCGTCGTGGCGGTGGTTTTCTGGGGAACGGTGCTGCCGCTGGTCTCCGGCATGCTCGGGCTGGAGCGCGTCGTCGGCGCGCCGTACTACGAGCGGGCGGCCGGGCCGCTGCTGGCCGCCCTGCTCGCTCTGCTCGCGGTGGGACCGCTGCTCCCGTGGCGCCGCGCCGGACTGCCCACGCTCCGCGCGCTGCGCTGGCCGGCGGGCACGGCTGCCGTGGTCCTCGTGGTGCTCGCGGTCGCCGGCGTCAGGTCGCCCGCGGTCCTGCTGGGGATTCCGCTCGCCGCCGCGGCGGCCGCGACGGTGTTCACCGAGTACGGACGGGCGCTCCTCAGCAAGCCGAGGTCGGTGCTCGTCAGGCGGCGGCGCTACGGCGCCTACCTCGCGCATCTCGGCATGCTCGTCGTCGCGGTCGGCATCGCGGCCTCGCAGGGCGGCCAGCAGGAGAAGGACGTGACCCTGGCGCCCGGCGAGCAGGTGACCGTCGCCGGCTACACGCTCACCTACACCGGCTCGGGGCAGCGCCAGTTCGGCGACCACGACGAGCTCATCGCCGCCATGAGGTTCGGCGACCGGACCCTGGAGCCGTCTCGGGCCGTCTACGCCGGGCTCGGCGGCCAGGCGCTGACCCACGTCGCGATCACGACCACTCCGTTGGCCGACGTCTACGTCGTGCTGGCGGGGATGAGCGAGGACGGGAGGGCATCGTTCCGCGTTTTCGTCAACCCGCTGGTGACGTGGATCTGGGCCGGCGGAGCGGTGATCATCCTCGGCGTGGTGCTCGGCAACGTCGGAGAGCGGGCGATGGATGCGGAGTTGGCAAGGCGCCGCATCCCGATTACCCTGCCCGCGTAGCGATGGCCATCATCGTCGCGACGCTGCTCCTGTTCCTGGCGGGGCCTGTGGTGCTCTGGCCGCTCATCAAGACGCCTGGAGAACAGCCCCATCCCCCGGCTCCGCCGGGTGCTTCCCCAAAAATGAGGAAGACAACTCCATGAGCCTTCTTGTCGGCAACGGCCTTACCCACTGGTTCGGCCACGAGCTCGCGCTCGACGGTGTCGACCTGGTGCTCGACACGGGCGAGCACATGGCTGTGCTCGGTGACAACGGCGCCGGCAAGACGACCCTCCTCCGCATCCTGGCGACGGCGCTGAGGCCGACCGCGGGCCAGCTGCAGATCGCCGGCCTGGACGCGTTCCGCGAGAAACGCCGCCTCCGGCACCACCTCGGCTATGTGGCGCACGCGCCGGGCCTGTATCCCGCGCTGTCGGCGGTCGAGAACCTCGAGTTCTTCGGCGACCTCCAGGAGGTGAGCCGCACTCGCGTCGAGGAGGTGCTGGAGGTCGTCGGCCTGACGCCGGTGGCGCACCGGCGCGCCGACCGGCTGTCGCGTGGCATGCAGCAGCGGCTCGCGATCGGGCGCGCCATCCTCCACGAGCCTCGACTCCTGGTCCTCGACGAACCGGACGCCAGCCTCGGCGAGGCGGCCGCCGACCTGCTGACGCGCGTGATGGAGGGCAAGACCGTGATCCTGGCGACGCACGACCACGCGCTCGCGAACCGGCTGTGCCCGCGCACGCTGGAGCTGCGGCACGGCCGGTCGCTCGGCACGGCGACCCGCCTTCGCGTCGTCCGATGAACCCGGTTCGCGTCGCGCTCGCGGTGGCCCGCAAGGACCTGAGGTCGGAGTGGCGGACGCGCGAGATGGTGCCCGCGCTCGCGCAGTTCATCATCCTGGCGCTGCTCATCGGCAACTTCGGTTTCCAGATCGACGCGCGCAACGCGGCGTCCATCGCGCCCGGGATCCTCTGGCTCGCGCTCGTCTTCGCCGGCCTCGTCGCGTTCGGCCGCACCTTTGCCGCCGAGCGCGAGCAGGCGTCCCTGGAGGCGATGCTGATGACGCCCGCGTCGCCGGTCGCCATCTTCGCGGGCAAGGCGCTGGCGGCGACGCTGCTGCTTGTCGTATGCGAGGTCGTGCTCCTGCCCGCGCTGACCCTGTTCTTCGGCACGCCATTGAGTGCGGAGGTGGTTGCGGCCGTGCTGCTGGCGACGGTCGGGATGGCGGCGCTGGGCGTCTTGTTCGCCGCGATCGTCGCCCGCGTCCGAGCGCGCGAGCTGCTGCTGCCGCTGCTCACGCTGCCTCTCTGGATCCCGTTCATCATCGCCGGCGGGCAGGCGGTGCAGTCCGCGATGGGACTGCCCGGCAACTACCAGGAGGCGATCGGCCTTCTGCTCGACTTCGACATACTTTTCCTGGTGCTCACCTCCCTCGCCGCTCGCTTCGTGCTGGACGAATGAGCCGCCACGAGAGGTGGGCCGTCGCGGCCGTCGCGTTGATGCTGGTCGCGGGCGCGGCGATCTTCCTCTACGCGCCGACCGACTACCTCCAGGGGCCGGTGCAGCGCATCTTCTACCTGCACGTCAGCTCGGCGATCGCCGCCTACGGGTGCTTCGCGGTCGTGCTGGTCGGCGGGATCATCTACCTCCGCAACGAGAGCCTCGTCGCGGACCGCTTCGCGCGCGCCGGCGCATGTGGGCGAAGCCGATCTGGGGTTCGTACTGGACGTGGGACCCACGCCTCACGTCGACCCTCGTGCTGTGGATCATCTACGCCGGCTACCTCCTCGTGCGCCGCCTCGCGGACCCGGGCAGGCAGGCCGCGCGCATCGCCGCCGTGGTCGGGATCTTCGGTTTCATCGACGTGCCGGTCGTCCATTTCAGCGTCACGTGGTGGCGCTCGCAGCACCCTGGATCTATCGTCGAGAACGACGCGCTGCCTCCGGAGATGCTCGCCACCTTCCTGTTCACGCTGGCGTGCACCCTCGTGCTCGCGGCGGTGATGATCGCGATCCGCTACCGGATCGAGACGCTGACGGACGAGAGGATGCATGTCGCCGAGCCCGTGAAGGTGATCACCACTCGCGAGCCGGAGCCCGTGCAGTGAGCTACCTGGTCCCGGCGTACGCGTTCGCGGTGATCGTCCTCGGCGGCTACCTGGGTTGGTCGCTGCGCAAGCTCCGGGAGCTGGAACGAAAGCAGTAATCGTCGGCGCCGGCCCGGCCGGCGACGCGGTGGCGGCCGGGCTGCGCGACGGGGGATTCGAGGGCGAGATCACCCTGATCGGCTCTGAGCGGGAGATGCCCTACGAAAGGCCGCACCTCTCCAAGGGCTACCTGCTGGGCACCGTTTCGAGAGACGAGCTGCCGCTTCGGCCGCCGGAACAGTATCGGAACCGCATCGTCGTCATGCTTGGAGAGCGGATCGTCAGCATCGACCTCG
>VBJE01000013.1:0-3373 GCA_005879675.1 Chloroflexota bacterium | reverse complement strand
GGATCGACCGGGGCGATTCCCTCGAGATCATCGGTGCGGGGTTCATCGGCTGCGAGGTGGCTGCGGTCGCGCGCCAGCGAGGGTGCGAGGTCGCCGTGCACGAGGCCCTGGAGCAGCCGCTGGTCCGTGTCCTGGGGCCGGAGCTGGGCGAGTACATCGGCCGGGTGCATCGGGACCATGGCGTGGACATGCGTCTGAATGCCGAACCGCCGTCCGGCGCCGACCTTGTCGCGATCGGATCCACGCCGCGCACCGAGCTCGCGGAGGGCGCCGGCCTACAGGTCGATCGTGGGATCGTGGTCGATGAATTCGGCCGCACGTCAGCGGAAGGCGTGTTCGCGGCTGGGGACGTGACGCGGTTCTCTCACCCGCTGTACGGGACGCGCGTCCGCGTCGAGCATTTCCAGACCTCGCAGCGCCAGGGGTTTGCGGTGGGGAGGACGATGGCCGGCGCGGACACGGCCTACACCGAGGTGCCGTGGTTCTGGTCGGACCAGTACGACCTGACGCGGGCCTGCCCTGGGACGAGATGGCGGTGCGCGGGGAGCTTGGCAAGCCGCCGTTCACGGTCTTCTATCTGAGCGGCGGAGAGCTGATGGCGGCCGCCGGTGTCAACGACCACCACACCGTGGCGCGCGCCAGGCGTGTGATGGAGGCGCGCGGCGAGGTCACCCGGGCGCAGCTGGAAGATCCGAACTTTGATCTTCGGCGAGGGCTTGCCTGAGCCGCGGCGCGAGCCCGAACACGATCCGCTCCGTGAGCCCCCAGACCGTGCTGCCCTCGTGCGCCAGGTACCGGAACCGCCACGGCTCCTCCGACTCGAGCCATGCGCTGTCGTCGAGCAGCGTCTCCAGCGGGATGGCGAGCACACCCTCGAGCTCGCCCACGTCGTGGACGAACGACTCGACAGGGTCGGGAAGGTGGGCGATGAAAGGGACGACCGAGAAGTTCGTGACCGCGGCGTAGATCGTGTCGCCGGCGCCCAGTGGCACCAGGCGGCCGGCGGGAACCCCGATCTCCTCGGCGACCTCGCGCTCCGCCGCCTCCCACGCCGACTCGCCTGTCTCCACGCCGCCTCCCGGGAGCGCGACCTGGCCAGGGTGGTCGCGGAGGTCGGCGCGGCGGCGGACGAAGGGCACCATCCAGCGTCCGGCCTGGCGGTACAGCACGAACGTCACGGCGGCGTGGCGGGCGCCCTTGCGGAACTCGCCCCAGCCGTCGACGGGCTTGAACAGTTGTTCGAGGCGTAGGAGAAAATGATCCTTCATGGGCCTTCCGGCACGGGCTAAGCTAGGAAAGGTAGCTGAGCATGATTGACAACACGAGCAACCGCATCGAGCAGCAGCAGACGGCCAACCGGCGCGAGATCCGGCGCCGCTACGCCTTCCACCGCATGCTCAAGGCCACCGACCGGGTGCTGGGGCGCCTCGAGGAGATGAACCGGGACGGCGTCAAGACCGTGCCCAAGCCGGTTCGGGCCGAGATCCGCGGGGTGGTGGAGGCGATGCCGAGTCGCGTCCGCGAGCCGCTCCGGGACAGCGTCGCGGTCCAGGACATGCTCGACAGCCTCTTCGAGATCCAGGAGCGGCTCTTCAGGTGGCGCTACCCCGACTGGCACGACTTCGACCCTGACGAGGAGCGGCTCGACTTCGTAGCTTCCTAAGCCCCCGACGAGGCGGTCAGGAAAAGGTCGGTCGCGAAGGCGGTCAGGAACCCGGACAGCAGCCCCCACGAGAACGTCGTCGGGGTGCTGATCCGCCGGCCGAGGTTGAAGAGCTCGTTCAGGACGTAGAGCAGGGCGCCCGCGGCGACGGCGAGGAACGCGATCGAGAAGTAGTTGGAGCTGGCGAGGTAGCCGATCCAGGTGCCGATGAAGGTCGGTCCGCCGCCGATGAGGCCCGCCAGGGCCAGGAAGCCCCACGAGGCCGGCTTGGCCTCGGTCGTCATGGGCGCCGCGATTCCGAACCCCTCGGTGATGTTGTGGAGGGCGAACCCGATCGCCAGCACGCCCGTGAACGCGATCGCCCCCACGTGGGCGGACTCGCCGATCGCCAGGCCTTCGGAGAGGTTGTGCAGGCCAAGCCCGGTGGCGATGGCAAGCGAGAGCGAGCGGGGACTGGGCGTGGCGTGGCCGTGGCGCAGTTGGCTGAACACGGTCCGGTTGAAGTAGACGAGGCCCAGCAACCCGAGCCCGATTCCCGCGGCGAAGATGGCGGCCATGGCCGCGAACGGCCCGCGCTGGCCCTGGGCGATCGCCGCCTCGACCGGTCCGGCCGCGTGGGTGAGGATGTCCCAGAGCAGGAAGACCAGGATCCCGGTCGCGAAGGCGTTCAGGAACCCCTGGATCGACTTCGGAAGGCCGTGCATGCGTGCGACCGGGAGGCCGAGAAAGACGGTTCCGCCGGCGACGGCGCCGAGTAGGACGGCGCCCGCTTGGCTCATAGTTGACTCAAGAGGTTAGTACGCACAAAAGATGCAGTTAGATCAGTCTAACGGCCAACCTAGAGAGCCCTCGGAGGTGGTCTCACGCTACCTCGAGGCCATCTACTACATGTGGTCCGAGGGGGAGCCGCTGCGCAGCTCGCGGCTCGCCGACTGGTTGGGCGTCAGCCGGCCGACCGTGGCGGTCGGGCTGCGGCGCATGACCCGCGACGGCCTGGTGAGCATGAACGGGCGCAAGGAGATCGAGCTCACGGACGCCGGCATGCTGGCGGCGGAATCGATCGTGCGCCGGCACAGGATCATGGAGCGCTGGCTGACTGACGCGCTCGGCCTGGACTGGGTGACCGCCGACGCGGAGGCCGCGCGGCTCGAGCACGCCGTCTCCGAGGTGGTGGAGAGGCGTCTCTTCGAGGTCCTCGGACGGCCCACGACCTGCCCCCACGGCAATCCCATCCCCGGTTACTCGGAGGCCGCGGCCAAGGAGGTGCGGCTTTCTTCGCTGTCCGCCGGAGATCGCGTGTCGGTCACCCGCGTGTCTGAGGTCGCCGAGCGCGAGGCGCCGCTGCTGCTCGCCTACCTGCACCAGCGGGGCCTCACGCCCGGTCGCGAGGTCAGCGTGCTGGAGGCCGACGAGGTAGGGCGGACGCTCCGCGTCCAGGTCGCCGAGCGCGAGGTCACGCTGAGCCACGAGACGGCGTCAAAGATCTGGGCCGTTCTGGTGGGGGCTCTACCGGGCAAGAACTCCTAGGCCGGCTGGGGCGAGGTGCAGAAGGCGCATCGTCGCGCGTCCTTGGGGATCTCGCTGAGGCACTCGGAGCACTTCTTGGTCGTGGGATCGGCCGGCGCCTCCTTGCGTGAGCGCGCAAGCATCGCCTGGTAGGGGATGACGACGAAGAAGTAGATGACGGCGGCGATGATCAGGAACGCGATC
>VBJE01000012.1 GCA_005879675.1 Chloroflexota bacterium | reverse complement strand
ATGCGGTCGTCCGGGTGGCCCGCAAGCACGGCGTCGGCGTGATGGGCCAGCCGGGGTTTGAGATCGTCGCCGCTGCTCAGCGCGCCGGCGTGGCCGCCTATCGCGAGGGCTTCGCCGACCGGCTGATGATGCCCGATGGCAGCCTGGCCCCGCGAAGCCAGGCGGGCGCGGTGCTCAACCCGGCGCTCGCCGCGGAGCAGGCCGTCAAGCTCGCGCGTTCCGGCCGATACGACACCATCTGCGTGCACGGCGACACCAAGGGAGCGGCCCAGATCGCGGCCGCGGTGCGCGCCGCCCTGCGCGATGCGGGCATCGAGACGGCGCCTCTCGCGCATTGAACCCGGCCGGCGCGCTGGCGCTGAAGCTCGTCCTCACCCCGGTCCTCGTCGGGGCGGCGAGCGTCGCCGGTCGCCGCTGGGGTTCGGCGGTGGGCGGATGGCTGATCGGCATCCCGTTCACATCGGGGCCGATCGCGCTGTTCCTCGCCCTCGATCCAGGACCGCGCTTCGCCCAGGACGCCGCCCTGGGCATCATGGCGGGCGCGATCTCGCAGGCGTGCTTCTGTCTCGGTTACGCCTGGGCCGCGCAGCGCTGGGGCTGGGTCGGATCGCTTGCCGCGGCCGCCCTTGCGTTCGCGGCCTCGACAGTGGTGCTGGAGCTCCTCGTCCTTCCCGCGCTGGCCTTCTTCGTGGTCATCATCGTGGTCATCGTGGTTGTCATGTTCCTCATGCCCGCGCGATCGGCGTCCGGCGGCGGTCGCATCGATTTCCCCCGCTGGGATATCCCCGCCCGCATGGTGGTCGCTACGGTGTTCGTCGTCGCGCTGACGTCGGCGGCTCCTGTGCTCGGTCCGCGGCTCGCGGGCCTGCTGGCGCCGTTCCCGCTCTACGCATCGGTGCTGGCGGCGTTCGGGCACCGCATCGAGGGCCGCGAAGGCGGGGTGGGCGTCGTGCGCGGCCTTCTCCTCGGGCTGTTCGCGTTTGCGTCGTTCTTTCTCGGCCTCGCGCTTCTGCTACCGGCCGGCATCGGCCTGGCATTCGGGGTTGCGGTCGTGGCCGCGGTCGCCGTCCAGGTGGCGGCGCTGGTCGCGGGGCGCCGGCTCGGGCTGGCATGACGGCCGAGATCCGAGAGCTCGGCGACCTCGGCGACCTGCGCGCCCTCTCGGACCTGTTCGCCGAGATCTGGGGCCGGTCGGGCGAGCCGCCGGTCAGCTCCGACACCTTGAAAGCATTCGCGCACTCTGGCAACTACGTCGCGGGCGCCTTCGCGGAGGGTCGCCTGATCGGAGGCCTCGTCGGTTGGCTAGGCGGCGTGCCGCCGCGGGAGCTGCACATGCACTCCCACATCCTCGGCGTGCTGCCCGACCGGGAGGCGCGCGGCCTGGGCTTCGAGCTCAAGCAGCACCAGCGGCGCTGGTGCCTCGCACGCGGCGTGAGCCTCATGGAATGGACGGCCGACCCCCTGGTCCGGCGGAACGTCTACTTCAACCTGGCCAAGCTCGGCGCCGAAGCGCCGGAGTACCTCGTCAACTTCTATGGCGAGATGCGCGACGGCATCAACGCGGGCGAGGAGTCGGACCGGCTGCTGATCCGCTGGCATCTCGATTCGTCGCGGGCTGAGGCCGCGGCGGCCGGCAGGCTCGGCGAGCTCGACGTCGACAAGCTGCGCACATGGGGCAGCGCCGCGGTCGTTTCAGTCGGCGCCGGAGGCGAGCCGGTCGAGGCCGCATCATCCGCTCGCGTCCTTATATGTCAGGTCCCGGAGGACATCGTCGAGCTGCGCCGCAAGGACCCGGCGCTCGCGCGCAGGTGGCGGGTCGCGCTGCGTTCCGCAATCGGCGGCGCGATGGAACGCGGTTACTCCATCAGCGGCGCCACGCGAGCCGGCTGGTACGTGCTCGAATCAGGCACCGAATAAACTCTTCGAAGTGCTGCAGGTAGGGGACAAGGCTCCGGACTTCCAGCTGCCGACGACCAGCGGCCAGGAGCTCACGCTCGCGGATGGGTTGCAAAAATTTCGCGCCCTCGTCCTGCTCTTCTACGTGCTCGACTTCACGGGCGGTTGAAGGACCGAGCTGACCGAGTTTCGGTCCAGGAACGACGATGCGGTGGCCCACGGGGTCGGCATCTTCGGCATCAGCGTCGACTCCGTGTTCTCGCACCAGGCCTTTGCCAAGGAGCTCGGCGGCCTGCCCTTCGACCTGGTCGGCGACTTCGAGCGCAAGATGGTCACGGACTACGGCGTCCGGCGTGACGATGTCGCCGGCTATGCGGGCATGGCGCGTCGCTCGATATTCATCGTCGACCGCGCCGGCATCATCCGCTTCACCTGGATCGCGGCGCGAGAGAAGCCGCAGCCGGACTACGACGAGGTGATCGCCGAGGCCAAGAAGGTGGCCGCCGAGGGATGAGCGCCGCGAACGCCGAGATCGAACCGATCGAAAAAGGCTGGCGGGAGCTTGTCGCCCTCGTCGAGTCGCTGGGTCCGGGTGGGCTGGAGCAGAAGGGCAATGGCCGATGGGCCGTCAAAGACCACCTCGCGCACATCGCCGCCTGGGAGCTGTCGCTGCTCGGGTTGCTCAACGGAGAAGATCGGCTGACGTCCATGGGCGTGCCCGGCGCCGCGGACGACACGGACGCGATCAACGAGGCCGTGTGGCTCGCCCACCGCGACGAGACCGCCGAGGAGGCCCTGGCGTTCAGCCGCCGGACGCACGCGGCCCTGATGGACCGGCTCGGCAAGATGAACGACGCCGACCTGCGCCACTCCTACAACCACTACCAGCCGGACGACCCGCGGGATTCACGCGACGACCGGCCGGTTGTGGACTGGGTGGCGGGCAACACATACGAGCACTACGCCGAGCACATCGGCTGGATCAATCAACTCGTCCGATCAAGTGGTTAGGGAGTCCAACGCCTCGCGCTGAGAGGCACGCATCTCCAGCGCGCGCTCGACGGTCGTCTCCACGAACCGGAGCTCGTCGCCTGGGGCGAGCTGGGCGGCGATCGGAATCGAGGCGCTCGCGACCACGGCCACGACCGGGTAGCCGCCGGCCGTCTGGTGATCGGCCATCAGGAGGATCGGCTTGCCTCCCGATGGAAGCTGCACCGCGCCGGCGATCAGGCCGAACGACAGCAGCTCATCGCCGGGCGCCTCCAGGAGGGCGCCTTCCAGCCGGTAGCCCATGCGGTTGGAGTCGGGGCTGACCTGGAACTGGGCTGCAAAGAGCGACTGCCGCGACTCGGGGAGCAGGCGCGCGGCGTGCGGCCCGGCGAGGGCGTGCAGCGCGTGGTCGCCGTAGGTGGGCCGCATGTCGTCGGGCAGAGCCCGTTCGGGAGCGGCCCGGCTCGCCGCCTCGCCCACCATGATGATGTCGCCCTGGATCAGCGCCCGCCCATGCATCCCGCCCCGGCCAACCATCAGGTTCGTGGACATCGAGCCCAACCACCGGTCGGCGACGACACCGCCCGCCACCGCCAGATAGGCGCGTGCCCCCGACCGCCGGCCGGCAAACGTGAGCACGTCGCCGGCATGGAGCTCGACGGCCGTCCACATCGGCGCCTGGGCGCCGTTGACGCGGGGCTCCAGGTCGGCGCCGGTGATCGCCACCAGGCACGAGCGCTCGGCCTCGAGGTGAGGGCCCCGCAGCGTGCATTCCAGCGACGCCGCGCCGCGGTCGTTGGCGACGAGCATGTTGCCGGCGGCATGCGCGAACCGGTCCATCGCGCCCCCGGGCGGCACGCCCGACGCGATCGCGTGCGGCCGGCCGGCGTCCTGCACCGTCGTCAGCAGGCCCGGTGCGATGACACGCAGCGCGGGCATCATCCCGTGAGGGCGAAGAACTTGACCCGGTCACCCGTGCGAAAGAGGCTGGGCGGGTCGGAGTCGGGCAGGAACAACCTGACCGAGGTCCGGCCGATCAGGTGCCAGCCGCCGGGGCTGACCAGCGGGTAGATCCCGGTCTCCTGCCCGGCGATCGCGACCGAACCGGCGGGAACCTGGGTCCTTGGTGTCGCGCGGCGAGGCAACACGAGCTCGTCGGCCAGCGGTCCCATATACGCCCAGCCCGGCACGAATCCGACGAGGAATACGCGGTAGATCGGGCGCACGTGGATATCGACCACCTCGCTCGGGGTGAGACCGCGCTTCCTCGCCACCTCCTCCAGGTCCGGCCCGTCGTAGACGACCGGGATGCGATGCAGGCGTCCGGGTTCCTCGACTGGCGGACGCCTGGTCGCGAGGCGCCTGATCGCGGCTGTCAGCGCGTCGAGCGAGACCTGCTCGGGGTCGAACTGCACGGTGACCATGCCGTGACCCGCCATGGCCCGCCGCACGTCGCGCCGCTTCTGCAGCGCGGCGGCAAGCGCGATGGCGCGGGTGTTGAGCGCGGTGTCGAGGCGGCTTCCGAGCTCCGCGACCAGCGCGGTGTCACCGAGCGGGTGGACGCGAACCCTGACGCTGGAGCGCTGCGGCGGCATGTGCGCTCACAAGAATGGCGTAGAAGACGCCGGGCACGACTCCGACGCAGAGGAGTCCCGCGCAGGCGAGGCCGAGCGCCCACGCGGTCACGATCGCGCCCACGACCACGTTCCAGGTCGCGAAATCGCGACGCACCCCGCGCAGCGCGGCTGGGAGGTTGAACAGGTCGGCGGTCTTGCCACTGGCGGCGAAAGTGGCCGTCGCATGGGGGAGGATGAGCAGCGCGACCAGGCCCCAGGGCAGCGCCAGCGCGAAGAACGCGATGACGCCCGCGATCATGTCGCTTCGCGCGAGCCCGCGCATCGCGGCCGCGAGCGGGTTCAACAGCAACGCGAAAGGCAGAACGGTCAGGACGATGGCCAGCGAGACCCAGAACCCGTCGGCCAGCAACCGGCCGGAGAGCGACCAGGGCGGCGGCGATTGCGCCGGCTCCTGCTCCGCGGCGCGCGTGGCGGCGATCGCGTAGCCGAGCAGCGGGATGAAGAGGAGCGGCAGCAGAAGCACGGCCAGGATGCCGAACACCCATCGCGAAAGCGGCGCTCGCAACGGCCAGGTGAAGGAATCGGCGATCCGCTTCACGCGCCAACCATGCCAACCATAAGGTCGAGGGCCCGGCCTAGGTCTTCTTCCTGAGGCGGACCTCGAATCCGTCGTCCGTGGGCACGACCTCCACGTCACCCGCCTTCAGGCGGATGCCGTCCTCGACCCGGGTGGCGACCACCTCGCCCTCGAAGACCAGCTCGGCGAAGCGCCACTCCTTCCCGTGCTTGCGCAGGCGCACGATCACGCCCAGCGGGCTTCGCCAAACGCCTTCGCCCGAGGGCTTGAACCCGCGGGTCGCCAGCTCGCCGAGCTGCTCGGGCGTGGATTCGGGTGGCGGCTTGGGCGCGGGCCACACGACGGGCTTGTCTTTTTCCGTCCCTGGATGTGGCAGCACGCGCAGGTTGGGCTTCCGCGTCTTCGCCTGCTCGAGCGACAGGCGCAGGAGCTCCGAGCCTTCCTCTTGGGCGAAAAAGGCGCCCGAGATGCGGGCCTGGTCGTGCGAGCGCCGGATGCAGTTCGCGCAGTCGGGCGCCGAGTCGACGGCCGTGTAGGACCCCTCGCCGAGCGTCTGCCCACACAGCGTCGTGACCGGGCCGCCGCGCGGCACCCTCGGCGTGAGGTGAATCCGCCCGCCGGTTTTGCGCCGGACGGACTCGAGATGGACCTTTTGCACCCCTAAATCATGGGGGCTTCCTGCTAGCGGCTCTTCTTGGCCTTCTGCTTGCTGGCCTGCGCGTTGCTGATCTTCGCCGCGCGCGTCTTGCTCATGCCCTTCTTCTTGAGAGCTTCGTAAGTCTTCGGCTTCTTTATCGAGGGGCCCGGTTTCTTGCCCGGCACGTCTCAACCTCCCGCTGGATTCGTGGGCAAAACACCCACCTGTAGAACGCGCGACGGGCGGCCAGACCCCGGCGGGTAGTGCCGAACTGGTGGGCGCTTATCTAGCACAGTCCATGAGCCTCCTCATCGTGCCGTCCGCGCACCGTGCGGAGGGCCGTCGCCGCGATCGAACGGCAGGCGAGCCGGGCCCACGCGCAAGAGATGTCTGTGCGGAGCGACCTGCCAGGGCTGAAGGTCGCGGGCATCCGATGGGCGCTCTCCGGCCTGCCTTCCCCGGGGGACTATCGCGTCGTCATCAAGCCGCTCCGCTTCCGGACTCGCCCGCACCTGTCCGGGCTGTGCGAGTTCGACGTCGGCCGGATCATCGTCCGGGTCCCGGAGCCGTTTCGGCCGTTCGACGAGCTCGTCTACGTGAAGGCCCGGCGCAAGCCCGGCGCCGGGATGAGGTTCGCCTGGCTGTCGGAGAAGGTGAGGTTTCGGACGCGCCGCGACGTGTTGAGGTTCGTGTACCTGCACGAGTGGCTGCACTGGTACCTGCGCGAGATGCAGGGCAGGCGCTCGGGCGCGGAAACCGCCTGCGACCGGTTTGCGCTGCGCAACTTTCGGCGCCGCCAGGTCACGATCGACGACGCGCTGGAGGCGATCCGCGGCCTGCGCATGCTGCCGCTGCCGGACGAGCTGCGCCTGGTCGCGTAGGGCTTGTTCGGCGACGAGTGTCCGCTTTGGAGGCATTCGACTGGGTCCGATACCCGCCATTTCGGACAGTCGTGAGGGTTAACGGCCTCGGTTCCATTGCCTGAGCCGCGCGACCATGATCCAGGATCGTGGCGCGGGCTCCGCGAATTCCAGTCGAACTCACAAGTGGGCCTTTCAACCTCGAGGAGGCTCGGTCCCACGGCGTGACCAGGCACCAGCTCGGCGGCGCGAGCTGGAGGCGCATTGGGGTTGGCATATACGCGTGGCGTGGGATCGCGGACAGCCCGATGGTGGCGCTCGTCGCCGCCCAGCGCCGTGTTCCACCCGGGGCCGTCTTTTGCGGTCGGACGGCGGCGTGGCTTCATGGACTTGACCTGCCACCAAGCGATCCAGTCGAAGTGACTCTCCCACGAGAGAGCCGAATCGCACACGTCGTAGGAATCTCCATTCGGCGCGCGGAACTGGGGGAAGGCGAGGTGATGACTCGCCGAGGCCTGCGCACCACATCGGTCCTCCGGACTGTCGCGGACCTTGGACGGCGGCTGCCGCTCGTCGACGCGGTTGCGGTGCTGGACGCCGCATTGCACAAGCGCTTGCTCAAGCCGAGTGCCCTGGTGGCCTGGCTCGAGGGGCACAAGCGGTTTCCGGGCACAGCTCGCCTGCGGCGGGCGATCGAGCTGGCAGAGCCGGCCACGGAAAGCGTCATGGAAACGCGGCTCAGGTTGCTGCTGGTCTTCGCGGGATTGCCGAGGCCTCAAGCCCAGGTCTCCTTGCACGATGGCGGCGAAGGATTCCTCGGGCGGCCGGACCTCTACTACCCGATGCATCGCCTGGCGCTCGAGTACGACGGCTCGACGCATCGCGCAAGCCTTACAGCCGACAATCGCCGTCAGAATCGCTTGATCAATGCCGGCTACAGGCTTCTCCGGTTCAGCGCGGCCGACGTCCTATCAGCTCCCGATTCCGTTGTTTGGACGGTGAGGCGCGCGCTGAATGCTTGAGGGCGCTACGCTCGTGCCCCGCGACGACAGAGGAGTTCAGCGCGCTGCGCGCCACGGTGTCTGGCTGACTCGGCTTGTCTCGCGCGGATTCGGCAGCGGCTTGAGATTCGCCTCGACCTGCTCGCGCAGGTACTCGAACGCCGGGGGCAGCGACAGGCGCTCGCCGAGGTGCTCCTTCGGCTCGTCGGCCGCAAATCCCGGGCCGACGGTCGCGATCTCGAACAGGACCCCGCTCGGCTCCCGGAAGTAGATCGAGCGAAAGTAGAAGCGGTCGATGACAGGGGTCGGATCTCCGCCCGACTCGATCACGCGACGGCGCCAGCCGAGGTGGTCGTCCATGGTCGAAGACCACGCGACGTGGTGGACGGTTCCCGAGCCGCCGATCCCGCGGAAGTCGGGCGCCGCATCTTGCGCGTAGAAGGATCGGCGCGACTCTCCGCGCGACTCGTACGTGCCGTCCTCGCTGTGCATGAAGCCGAGCGCCTCGTGCAGGAACTCGTCGCTTGCCTCCGGCCGGCGTGCGAACGCGCGCACACCCGCAAAGCCCTGGAGTGCCAGCTGCTCGGGAATCTCGGGGTGCCATGCCACCAGGGGCGCGTCGGAGGCCGGCTCGGCGAGCAGCGCGAAGCCGAGCCCTTCGGGGTCCTCGAACCGCAGCCGCCCGTCCTCTCGCGCCGATTCGATGCCGGCCGAAGCAAGCCGCTTGGCCCAGAAGTCGAGCGCGCGATCGGAGCCGACCCGAAACGCGATCCGGTGGATCATGCCCGCGCCGGCGCGGCCGCGCGCCAGGCCCGGGTACTCGAAGAAGGTGAGGTCGGCGCCCGGGCTCGCGTCCTCGTCGGCGTAGAACAGGTGGTAGACGGTGGGGTTGTCCTGGTTGACCGTCTTCTTGACCAGGCGCAGGCCCATCACGCCGGTGTAGAAGGCGAGGTTTTGGGTCGCGTCGGCGGTGATGGCGCTGATGTGGTGGATGCCGTTCAGGGGCCTCATCTCACCCGATTCCTACCCGTGGCTTCGGATCTTTTGTTCCATATCTGATTGACGCGGACCACGCACACTGCCGATACTCGGCCAGATGGCCGTCCGGAGGGTGGGTCTGGCCGGCTATGGGCTGCGACTGGCGATCGTGGTTGTCGCCTACTTCGTCGCCGCCCGTCTCAGCCTGCAGCTCGCGCAGGTGCACGGCCAGGTCACGCCGGTGTGGCCGCCGACCGGAATCGCCCTGGTGGCGATCCTTCTATGGGGCCGCAGGATGTGGCCCGCGATCGCGGCCGCCGCCTTCGCCGTCAACGCGCCTCTGGGGCCGAACCTGATCGGCGCCGCGATCATCGCCGCGGGCAACACCCTCGCCCCATTGACGGCGGCATACCTGATGAAGGAGGCCGGATTCCGGCCTGAGCTCGATCGCCTCCGCGACGCCGCGGCGCTGGTCTTGCTGGGCGCCCTCGCGGGCATGGCGATCAGCGCGACGGTCGGGAGCCTGGTCCTGGTGGTTGCGGGCGCCGTGCCCGCGGCGAGCTTCGCCCCGACGTGGGCGGTGTGGTGGACGGGGGACGCGATGGGCGTCCTCCTCGTCGCCCCATTCCTCCTCAGCTTTCGGCCCAGGACAGGACGGGCAGCGTTGAGCTGGGAACAGCGGGCGGAGCTCGCAGCGTGGCTCGCCGCCATCGCGGTCGCCGCCTTCGTCGTGTTCCAGAGCACGTTTCGGCTGGAATACCTGGTCTTCCCGCTGATCATGGTGGCCGCGCTTCGCTTTCGACTGCCTGGCGCGGCGCCCGCCGCCCTTATCGCCTCTGGTGTCGCCGTGTGGGCGGCCGTCAACGGCTCAGGCCCGTTCGCAGAGGAGACGCTGCTCCAGAAGATGGTCACCCTGCAGGTCTTCAACGTCTTCGTGGCCCTGGCTTCGTTCGTGCTCGTGGCCTATGTGGAGACCAGGGAGCGCGAGCAGAAGGCACGCCTGTCGAGCGAGGCCAAGAGCGAGTTTCTCCGCGTGGCGTCGCATGAGCTCCGGAGCCCGCTCAGCGTTTTGAGCGGCTACCTGAGCCTGCTTGCGAGCGGAGACCTCGGGGAGCCGCCAGCGCGTTGGCGCGAGCCGCTCGAGATCCTGAGCGCGAAGACGCAGGAGCTCAACGACATCATGGATGACCTGCTGGAGGTCTCGCGATTCGAAGGCGACGTGATGCTGCGGGCGCGCGAGGTGGTCGACCTCGGCACGGTAGTCGAGGCGGCGGTGGAGCGAGCGCGTCCGCGCGCGGCTTTTGCCGAGGGCAAGGTCACAGTCGAGTGCACCTCTGACCGCCTTGCCGTCATGGCCGACGCCGGCCAGCTCGGCCACGTCATGGACATCCTCGTCAACAACGCGATCTCGTACACGCGCGAACCTGCCCGGGTCGCGGTCTGCGCCGTCCGCAACGACGGCCGGGCCGTGGTTCGCGTCACCGACAACGGGGTCGGCGTCCCGGGCGAATTTCGTGGGGCGATGTTCGAGCCCTTTCGGCGCGGCCGCCAGGCCGGTGTCGAGAGCGTGGCCGGCACCGGCCTCGGCCTCTACATCGGCCGCGAGCTTGCGCGTTCGCATGGGGGCGACCTGGTGCTGGAGGAAAGCGCGCCCGGCGCGGGGTCCACGTTCGCCTTATCGCTGCCCCTGGCCGTAACAGAAACGCTGCGCCGCGCGTAGAACCCGTAGGGCCGGTGTGAGCGACGAGACATTCGACGACCTGTTGGAGCGCGCACTCGATCCGGCTTTTCGACTTGCCATGACCATGCTTAACGACAGGACGGCCGCGGAGGACGCGGTCCAGGAGGCGGCCCTGAAAGCCTGGCGGCATCGCGCCAGGTTCCGTCCGGGCGCGGAGCTGCGCCCCTGGTTCCTCGCCATCGTCGCCAACGAGTGCCGCAGCGCTCGGCGCGCGCGCTGGTGGCGAGTGGCCAGGTTCCCGGAAGTGTGGTCCGACCGCCGCGAGTTGCGTTCTGAGGATCAGCTCGATCTTGCCGCTGGGCTCGAACGCCTCCCTTACCGGCACCTGCTCGTGCTGTCGCTTTACTACCATCTCGACCTCCCGATCGACGAGGTCGCGCGGGTGCTCGGCTGCACCGAGAACGCGGCCCGGCAACGCGTTCACCGGGCACTGGTCGCGCTTCGGCCGGCCGTGGCGCTGGAGGCTGACGGATGAGCTTCGACGACAACGAGCTGCGGCGGGCGCTCGAGGCCAGGAGCGGGGAGGCTTCGCCGGAGTTCCGCGCCCGCCTGCGCGGCTCCGTCTCCGGTCTCCCGGCGGGTGCGAAGACGAACTGGCTGGCCGCGATCGCGATCGTCGTGGTCACCCTCCTCACCGCGACCTCGATCACGGTCCTCGTCGCGTCGCGGCGGGCTGGACACGTCACGACGGCGAGTGGCGCGCCAGTGGCCACTCCAACTCCGCCGGGAGAGCTTCCCGCCGGACCAAACATCAATGTGAGCGCCGTCTCGCAAGACGTGGTCTGGGCGCTGGTGGACAACGCGCACCTGTATCGCTCGACCGACCGCGGCGGTCACTGGGAGAGCCGGCCGTTGCCGCCCGAACTCGGAATCAAACCGTCGATCGCCTTCGTCAATGCGACCGAAGGCTGGCTGCTGGCGCCGGGCTCCCCGACCACGCAGTGCCAGGAAGCGCACGCCGACGTCTGGCACACGACGAACGCCGGGGCGACCTGGACCCGGGTCAGGGCGTCCGGTATCGACGACGCGCAGTGCAAGGAGCTGATCTACTTCGCAAGCCCCAAGCTCGGCTTCGTCACGGCGTGGGACGCCAACCACCGACCGACGGTCTACTCCACACTCGACGGCGGCGCCAGCTGGCTCAAAAGCACGCTTCCCGACGGACCGCTTTTCGTGACGTCCCAGGGTGGATTCGTGCTCCGCGTCGGGTGGATCAGGAGCTTCGGAAGCACCGTCTACCTCGAGGCTTCCGGGCCACAAGACGACCGGACGTGGCCGCTGCGCGCCTTCATTCTCACGTCACACGACGGCGGCGCGACCTGGTCCTGGAAGCAGAAGGTCGCGTCGCCGTACACGTTCATGGTCACGGAGTCAAGGTGGCTCCAGCTGGCGCCAGACAAGGCCGAGACCGTGAACGGCGGCCAGGCCTTCGGACCGTTCACGTCGGACTTACGCGGAGTGTCGCCGTCCGTGGTCTTTGCGGGCGCGGAATTGGGTTACGCGACTGCCGACGGTGCTCTGCAGCGAACGGCCGACGGCGGCGCCCACTGGATGGTCGTCGCGATTCCCGGCGGGGCGCCGCTGCCGTCCCCGAGCGCGAGTCCGACCGTGGTCCCCATGCCTTCCGACGTACAGCTTTCGGCGCCTTCGACCAACGTCGTGTGGGCGTTGGTCGCCAATTCCCTGCTGTACGTGTCCACCGATCGGGGCGACACGTGGCAGCAGCGCATCCTGCCCAACCAGTTCACCGGTGGAGGCGCCATCGAAATCTCATTCGTGGACGCCAGTAGCGGCTGGCTGACCACGTGCACGGCGACGACCACGCTCTGGCGAACAACCGATGGCGCGCGGTCGTGGCAGATGCTGCCCGCCGCGCCCGGCGAGACGTCCGGCTGCGCGCAGGGCCTGTCGTTCGTCGATGCGGGGCACGGGTTTGCCAGCCGGAATGACACGACCGATCCGCCGGCTGTCTATCGCACCGCAGACTCGGGGCTTACCTGGCACGGCTCCCTTCTGCCGGATCCGCCGGGATTTCACTCGTCGAACGGATTCACGTTGAACGCGCACGGCGTCGTCGTTTTCGGCTCCGTCGACTACCTGACCGCGTATGGCCTCCAGCCGGATGGAGGGAAGGCGTACGTTTTCCGCTCGACGGATGGCGGCGCGAGCTGGGTGTATACGGCCGCCGTGCCGAACACCGCCGTCTCGGTCGCGTTCATCACCGCCTCGCGGTGGCTGCAGGTCATCAGCCCAGGCGAGTCTCTCGAGACAACGGATTCCGGCAAGTCGTGGCATCCGTACGCGTCCGATTACTCCCAGGCGGCGCCGGTCACGCCCCAGGTGGTCTTCGGCGACGCATCCGTCGGCTACGCGACCGTCCGCGGCGAGATCCAGCGCACGCAGGACGGGGGCGCGCACTGGACGAGGATCAAGACGCCGGGGACCTAGCAACCCGGATAATCCTTCGTCGCGATGACGGTCCGGGTGGTGGGATTCGACGGCGACGACACGCTGTGGCACAGCGAGACCCGGTTTCACGTCACGCAGGGCGAGTTTCGCGACCTTCTCAAGCGCCACGTCCCCGACGCCGACGCGGATTCGCGCCTCGCCGAGATGGAGATGAAGAACCTCAGCATCTACGGCTACGGCGTCAAGTCCTTCACCCTCTCCATGCTCGAGACCGCGATCGAGCTCACCAACGGCCGCATCCCGGCAGCGGACCTCGAGGTGATCCTCGGCTGGGGCAAGCGCATGCTCACGCAGCCGACCGAGCTCTTGAGCGGAGTCGAAGACACGCTCCGCGCGCTGGCCGAGCGCCACGACCTGCTGCTGATCACCAAGGGCGACCTCTTCGACCAGGAGAGCAAGCTGGCGCGCTCAGGGCTGGCCGACCTGTTCCTCGGCGTGGAGATCCTCAGCGAGAAGAACGAGGAGACCTATCGCGGCGTCTTTCGCAGGCGGGGCGTCAAGCCCGAGGAGTTCGTGATGGTGGGCAACTCGCTGCGCTCCGACGTCGTGCCGGTGGTCCAGCTCGGTGGGCGGGCGGTGCACATCCCGTACGAGGTCACCTGGCAGCACGAGCACGTGCCGGAGGACGAGCTTCCGAAGCAGGGGTGGCGCCGCATCGCCACGATCGCGGGGCTGGTCGAGGTGCTGGAGGAAATGGATTA
>VBJE01000011.1 GCA_005879675.1 Chloroflexota bacterium | reverse complement strand
TTTAGCGGCCTCGCCTGCCGGCACTGCCGCGGTCTGGCCTAGCGGAGCCGCTCGCCGCTGCTGGGCCTTGGCGCCTCGGTCGGCGCCGTTGGATCCATCCAGCTCGCCCGGACCGCTCTCCGTCAGCTGGCGCACGAGCGGCGGCGGTGGCGCGGGCGCCGGGGCGTTGCGCTGCACCTGGACCCGATAGATCGCCATCACGATGTTGCCCTCGATCCGCTCGCGGAGCTCGTTGAACATCTCGAAAGCCTCGTTCTTGTACTCGACCAGCGGGTCACGCTGCCCGTACGCGCGCAGCCCGATGCCCTCGCGGAAATGCTCCATCTGGGTCAGGTACTCCATCCACTGCCAGTCGATCGTGCGGAGCATCACGTCGCGCTCGACCATCGGCATGAGGTCGGCGCCGACCTCCTCGATCTTGCGGTCGTATGCCTCTGAAGCCGCCCCGTAGAGATGCTCGACCAGGCCTTCTGGCCCCTTGGCCAGGGCGTTCTCGGGAATCTCCGAGCCGGGCGCGATGGGTAGGTACGTCGAGAGGTACTTGACGAGTCCCTCCAGGTCCCAGTTCTCGGCGTGGCGGCTCTGGCAGTGCTGGTCAACGCCCTTCGCGATGATCTCGCGGACGTAACCCAGGATGTTCTCGCGCGCGTTCGCGCCCTCCAGGACCTTGCGCCGCTCCTCGTAGACGATCTGGCGCTGCTTGTTCATCACGTCGTCGTACTCGACCACGTGCTTGCGGGCGTCGAAGTGCATGCCCTCGACCTTCTTCTGCGCGCTCGCGATCGAACGCGCGACCCACGGATGCTCGATCGGCTCGACCTCGAGCGTCGTCATGAGGCGTCCGATGCGGTCCGCGGCCGGACCGAAGACCTTCATCAGGTCGTCCTCGAGCGAGATGAAGAACTTGCTCGATCCCGGGTCTCCCTGGCGGCCTGCGCGGCCGCGCAGCTGGTTGTCGATGCGCCGGCTCTCGTGGCGCTCGGTGCCGATGATGTGGAGGCCGCCGACGTCTGTGACGCCAGCCCCGAGCACGATGTCGGTGCCGCGGCCCGCCATGTTGGTGGCGATGGTCACGGCCTTCGGCTGGCCGGCCTCGGCCACGATCGCCGCCTCGCGCTCGTGCTGCTTGGCGTTGAGCACGTTGTGCTTCAGACCGCGCCGCTCGAGCATCTTCGCCAGCCGCTCTGACTTCTCGACCGAGACGGTGCCGACGAGCACGGGCCGGCCCTCCTGGTTCATCTCCACGATCTCGTCGATCACGGCCTCGAACTTCGACTTCTCGGTCTTGTAGATCACGTCCGGGCTGTCGGTGCGGACCATCGGGCGGTGCGTAGGGATGACGACCACGTCGAGGCCGTAGATCTTGTGGAACTCCTCGGCCTCGGTCACGGCGGTGCCGGTCATGCCCGCGAGCTTGTCGTACTGCCGGAAGTAGTTCTGGACGGTGATCGTCGCGATCGTCTTCTGCTCCTGTTGGACCTTGACGCCCTCCTTCGCCTCCACGGCCTGGTGCAGGCCGTCGGACCAGCGGCGTCCGGGCATCGTGCGCCCCGTGAACTCGTCGACGATCACGACCTCGGCGTCCTTCACCAGGTAGTCGCGGTCGCGCAGGAACAACGCCTTGGCTTTGAGCGCCTGGTTGATCTGGTGGGCCTCGATCACGTTCTCGAGGTCGTAGATGTTCTTGATCCCGGCCCAGCGCTCCATCTTGGCGATGCCGGTCTCGGTGAGCGATGCGGACTTGTGCTTGAGGTCGACCTCGTAGTCCTCGCCCTCGGACAGCCGGCCCGCCCAGCGCGCGTACTGGTAGTACTTCTCGGTCGACTCTTCCGACTGGCCGGAGATGATGTGCGGGGTGCGAGCCTCGTCGATCAGGATCGAGTCGACCTCGTCGACGATCGCGTAGTTGAGATCGCGCTGAGCGCACTGCGTGAGGTCGCGGGCCATGTTGTCGCGCAGGTAGTCGAACGCGAGCTCGGAGTTGGTCGCGTAGGTGATGTCGGCGCTGTAAGCCTCCTTCTTGCCGGCCGGGCGCAGGTGCTGCAGCCGCGAGTCGGGGTGGGTCTCGTCGAGGTACTCGGGGTCGTACACGAATGTGCCCGCGGTGCCGACGTTGATTCCAACCGACATGCCCAGGAGGTGGTAGATCGGCGCCATCCATCCGGCGTCGCGCCGGGCGAGGTAGTCGTTGACCGTGACCAGGTGCACTCCCTTGCCGGCGAGCGCGTTGAGGTAGAGCGCCAGGCTCGCGACCAGCGTCTTGCCTTCGCCGGTCTTCATCTCGGCGATCTTTCCCTGGTGGAGGACGATGCCGCCCACCAGCTGGACGTCGAAGTGCCGCAGGCCGATGGCGCGCCGGCTGGCCTCACGGCAGAGGGCGAACGCCTCGATCAGCAGAGCGTCGAGGTCCTCGCCCTCCTGCGCCCTCTTGCGGAGCTCGTCGGAGCGCGCCCGCAGGCCCGGGTCGTCGAGCTCTTCGAGCTCGGGCTCGAGGGCGTTGACCGCCTCGGTGACGGCCAGGTGGCGCTTGACCTCGCGCTCGTTCGGATCGAGCAGCCGGGAGAGGATGACCATGGTTCGAATTAGAGGTTACCCGGCCGGGGCGAATCTAAATCGACGCTAGGGAACGACCGGTTCGATCACGGCCAGGCTGCCGTCAGCCCGCCGAACCATGATCTGGATCTCCCCCGAGTCCTCGTCGAGGTACACGACGACGGGCTGGCTGTCCGCCTGAAGCTCGGAGACCGCCTCGGCCTGCGACATGGGCCGCAGCTTCATGCGCAGCCGCTCCGGCTCCTCCGGCCGCGCCGGGGCCGGCGGCCTCGGCGGCACCCGGACGGGCGAAACCGGCTGCCTGCGGTGCGTCACCTTCTCCTTGAACGCAACCACCTGACGGTCGATCTTGTCCAGGGCGAGGTCGAGGGCGGATTGGGGATCGGTCCCGCGCTCTCGCGCGTAGAGCACCGGGGCGCGATGACCGTCGAGGTGCAGGATGATCCGGCAGACAAACGTCGTCAGATCGCTCTGTTTGCGCTCTTCCGAGAACTCGACCTCCGCGTCCACCACCTTGCCAAAGTGGCGTTTCAAGCGATCGAGCTTGCGCTGCGCCGTGTCGCGCACCTCCTGCCCCAAACCGTTGGTACGGTCGTGCAGGACGACCTTCACAATTCGAGTGTAAGCCGGACCCTGGAGGTTGTCTAGCGGGTCGAAGGCTTGTATCCGGGAGGCGGCGGGAACAGGGCCGTGATCTCCTTCGGAAGGGGGATGCCCTGCGAGAACATGCGGTCCAGGATCTTCGGCCGGAGCCCGGTCGGGCGGAACTCGGCGATGACCTTGCCGTCAGGAGTCGCGCCCTTCTGCTCCATCACGAAGATGTCCTGCATCGTGATCACGTCCTGCTCCATGCCGACGATCTCGCTGATCGCCGTGACCTTGCGCGATCCGTCGCGCAGGCGGCTGAGCTGAACGAGCAGGTTGATCGCGCCCGCGACCTGCTGCCGGATCGCCCGCACCGGCAGGTCGACGCCGGCCATCAGAACCAGCGTCTCGAGTCGGGCGAGCCCGTCGCGCGGGCTGTTGGCGTGCAGGGTCGTCATCGAGCCGTCGTGGCCCGTGTTCATGGCCTGGAGCATGTCCAGCGCCTCACCACCACGGCACTCGCCGACGACGATGCGCTCCGGGCGCATACGCAGCGAGTTGATGACCAGGCGCTGGATCGTGATCTCGCCCTCGCCGTTGATGTCCTTGGGTCGGGTCTCCAGGCGACAGACGTGCTCCTGGTGCAGCTGCAGCTCGGCGGCGTCCTCGATAGTGACGATTCGGTCCTCGACGGGGATGAAGCCCGACAGCACGTTGAGGAAGGTCGTCTTGCCTGTGCCGGTGCCTCCCGAGACGATGATGTTGGCCTTCGAAAGGACGGCGGCCTTCAAGAAGCCGAAACCGGCCTCGTTGCAGGTGCCGAAGCGGATGAGGTCCTCGACCTGGTAGGGGTCGCGCGAGAACTTGCGGATGGTGAGCAGCGGCCCGTTCAGCGCGAGCGGGCGGATGACGGCGTTGACACGGGAGCCGTCGGCGAGACGCGCGTCGCACAGCGGTGAGCGCTCGTCGATGCGCCGGCCCACGGTGCGGACGATGAACTGGATCACGTTGAGGAGCTGGTCTTCATCGACGAACTTGATGTTGGTCAGCACGACCTTGCCGCCCATTTCGACGTAGACATGGTCGTTTCCGTTGACCATGACCTCGGTCACGCGGTCATCGCGTACCAGGGGCTCGATCGGCCCAAGCTGCTGGTAGTACTCGTCGATGTTGATACCAGGGATCCGGACTGCCATTCGGCTAGCCTCCAGCGCGCGAAATCAAACCGAGCTCGAACTATACATTCACGCGCGCGACCGAGACCCCTGTTACGGGCCCTGATCCGGCCCCTTTCAAGGCGCTTGCGCAGGCATCGAGCGTGGCGCCCGTCGTGGCGACGTCGTCGACGACGATGATCGATTCCCCGTTCAGGGCAGGACCCCGCCATGCAAACGCGTTCCGCACGTTCTCATGACGCGTCCGGCGATCGTTGCCGACCTGGGGCGGAGTAGGACGCGTACGTACCAGTTCTCCAGCGGGGAGGGCGATCACCAGGCGGCGGCGCAGCTCGGCGGCGAGCAGGTCGGCCTGGTTGAAACCGCGCTGACGGCGCCGGTCGCGGTGCAGCGGCACGGCGACGACCCAGCGTGCGGACACGCCCTCGACGACCAGGCGTTCGGCCAGCAGCTGCGCGAGCGGACCGGCGAGCCGGCGCCAGCCCTCGTACTTGAAGCGATGGATCGCCGCCTCCGCCGGGCCTTCGTACGCGACGGCCGAGCGGAGCCGGCTCAGCGACGGCAGGCGCGCCCTGCATCCGCACTCACGCCGCGCTGACGCGAGCTCGACTCCGCAGCGCCGGCACAGTGGCTCCTCGAGCCGGCGGATGCGCTCACGGCAATGCGCGCACAGCCAGGAGCCGACCCGGCGGCAGCCACCGCACCGCGGCGGCAGCAAGAGATCGAACAGGTGCACGACACGAGCGTATGCGCCGGGTCAAGTGGTTCTTAACTGATGAGGATCTGGTCTCCGCGCTGAAGGTCGATGCCTTCTGTGGAGCCAGGCGGAAGCTCGAGGACGCTTCGAGCCCCGATCGCCCACCCAAGGCCGTACCACGCCGGCAGCTTGCGGTAGACCTTCTTCACTCGCTCCCCGCCGTCCAGAAACACGGCGTCGATCGCAAACCTCATGAACATCATGTGGATGCTGCTGCACGGGTTGATCCACATGCCCCGCCCCGGGGCCAACGACCTGCGAAACATCAGACCGACGCCGCGCCCGAACATCGTGCCCGGCATCTCGAGTGATTCCGCGAGCATCCTGCCGGTGCGCTCGTGCACGGCTTTCCGTCCAGTCATGGCGATCCGATAGGTTAAGTCGCGGTCACATGGATTTCGACAGCGATGGCGTGCGCCTCCACTACGAGCTCCACGGGCCGGAGGATGGAACCCCTTTGATTGCGGTCCACGGCTTCGCCTCCGACTACCGCCTGAACTGGGTCGGCACGCGCTGGCAGGAGACGCTGTCGACCAACGGCTTTCGGGTGGTCGGCCTCGATTGCCGCGGCCACGGACACAGCGACAAGCCGCACGACGAGGCCGCCTACGCCGTGGACGTGATGACCGGCGATGTGGTGCGGCTGCTCGACCACCTCGATATCGCCTCGGCCGCATACATCGGCTACTCGATGGGGGCGCGCATCGGCCTGGAGGTGATCCTCGATTTCCCAGACCGCGTGACCCGCGCAGTGCTCGGCGGCATCGGCGCGAGCGGGGCCATCGGGCACGCCGACCAGATCGCCCACGCCTTTCGCACCGGCCGGCCCACCGACGACCCCGTGGCGCAGACCTTCTTCAAGTTCGCGTCCGCCCGTCCGGCGAACGACCTTGTCGCCCTCGCCGCGTGCATACGCGGACTGCAGCCCGAGCATCACCCCGAGCGCCTGGCCAGGATCCACACCCCGATCCTCATCGTCCTCGGCGATCGCGACGAGATCGCCCGCGGCGCGCCGCAGCTTATCGAAGAGATTCCCTCCGCGCGGCTGGTCACGATCTCAGGACGCGATCACATGAGCGCCGTCCCGGCCCGTGAGTTCAAACAGGCGGCGATCGACTTTCTGACCGCCGGCTGAGCCGCTCGGAGCTGTTACCTGGGTCGCATCAGGATCAGCACGGCCGGGCCGAGGAGCACGATCCACAGCGTCGGGAAGATGCAGCCGACCATGGGCAGCATCATCTTCAGCGTCGCCTGGGCCCCTCTCTCCTGCGCGCGCTGGCGTCGCCTGCGCCGCATCTCGTCGGCCTGGATGCGCAGGATCTTGCCTATGCCGGTGCCGAACTGCTCCGACTGGATCACGGCCTGGATGAAGTTGTGCAGGTCTTCGACGCCGCTGTTGCGCCCCATCTCGTCCAGCGCCTCGAGGCGCGGGCGGCCGAGGCTGACCTCGCGCAGCGCCTTCGACAGCAGGTCCGACAGAGCGTTCCTGTACTTGTCCGTCACCCTCGCGAGGGCGGCGTCGAAACCAAGGCCGGCGTCGACGCAGATCACGAGCAGGTCGAGGGCGTCGGGGAGGTTCTTCTGGATCTCAGCCTTGCGCGCGTCGACCTTCTGCTTCAGCCACAGGACGGGCACGTAGTAGCCGAGGATCACGCCGACCACCAGCGCGATCACGAGGTAGAGCGGGTTCGCGAGAAGGAGACCGATGAGCACGCCGAGCGCCCCGAACACCGCGGCCGCGACCAGGCGCACCGCGGCGAAGTCCTCGGGTGTCAGGTTGCCGGGCCGGCCGGCGAGCTCGAGCCTGTTCAGCAGGTCCTGCCGCGCCTTCTGTGGCGTGGAGCGTGACAGCAACGAGCCGAGCTTTTCGATTGCCGGCCGCATGACGCGTTCGCTGAACGGCCGCTCGAGCTCGATCTCTTCGACGGACAGCGGTTTCTCGCCGCTGTAGACGGAGAGGCGCTGCTGCACGCTGAGCGTCGTGCTCGAGCAAGGCGTGCGGGCGAGCCCGATGAAGATCATCAGGACTCCGATGGCGACAGCGACGGCGAGGATCATGGTGGTGCTCATCGACTAAACCTCGATCGCCACGATGCGGCGGATGATCAAGTTGCCGATGAAGATCATGAAACCGCCGATCACGAGCAGGATCCACCCGATGACGCTGCCGAACATCGGCTGGAAGTAGGTCGGCGTCACGAAGAACATGAACGCGGCCAGGAGGATCGGCAGCGCGGTGATGATCGAGCCGGACGCGCGCGCCCGCCTTTGATCCGAACGCGTTCGCGGATCGTGTAGGCGATGTTGTCGAGGATCTCCGCCAGGTTGCCACCGACGGTGCGGTGGATCGAGTAGGCGGTCGCGACCAGGTCGAAGTCCGCGCTCGCGATGCGCTTGGTGATGTTCCCCAGCGCTTCGTCGGGCGAGCCGCCGAGGTTCATCTCCCGGACGGCACGCGCGAACTCGTCGCCGATGGGCGCCACGGCGTTCTTGGCCACGGTGTCGATCGCCTGCGCGAACGAGTAGCCGGCCTTGAGCGCGTTCGAGAGCAGAGTCAGCGTGTCTCCGAGCTGGTTGTTGAACTTCTTGAGACGCTGGCTGACCCGGTACTTGACATAGAAACCAGGGGCCAGGTAGCCGAGGAGGAACAGGCCCCCGAAGATGAGCCCCCATCGCCAGTACGCGATGAGGCCGACCAGGATGCCGCTCCCGAGCTGGATCATGAAGTACTCGGAGGGTCGCAGCTTCAGGTCAGCCCGCTGCAGCTGTTCCGCCACCGACGGCTTGCCCTTCTTGGCGTTGCCGCGGCCCATGCGCTCCGCAGCCGGCGAGAACAGACGGTTGAGGGTGTCGCGCATGCCCTGCGACTGCGGCAGCGCCTGCGCACCGGCAGTCGTCACGCCATACGCGGCCAGCCTGGCCTGGAAGTCCTCGGAGCCCCCGGCCGCGCGCCGCATCTGGTTTATGCCGAGGAAGAAGAGGAAGACTCCGGCGAAGGCGATCAGCGCGAAAACCACGGCGATGGACATCTAATCCTCCTGAAAGGTCAGTACAGCTTATCCGGCGAGGGCTGGCGTATAGGCGCAAATAGCTGTTCGGCGACGTCTTCGCCCTCGGCCCTCAGATGCTCCATCCGCGCGGGCAGAGTCCCGGTTCCGGTGTGATAGCCGACGGCCTTGCCCTCGGGGCTGACGCCGACTTGCTTGAAGAGGAACAGCTCCTGGAACTGGACCTCCCCGTCCTTGATGCCCATGACCTCGGCGACGCTCACGATGCGGCGCACACCACCGCGAAGACGGGACTGCTGGACGATCAGGTGGATCGCCGAGCCGATCGTCTCGCGGATGGCCCGCGAAGGAAGGTCCTGGCCTGCCTGGAGCACAAGCGTCTCGAGGCGGACCAGGCATTCCTTCGGGTTGTTGGCGTGAAGGGTCGACATCGATCCATCGTGGCCGGTGTTCATGGCCTGGAGCATGTCCAGGGCCTCGCCGCCACGACACTCGCCGACGATGATGCGGTCGGGGCGCATACGGAGACAGCTCTTGACCAGCTCGCGGATCGGCACCGCGCCTTTGCCTTCGACGTTGGGCGGACGCGACTCGAGCTGGATCCAGTGGGGCTGCTGCAGCTGCAGCTCGGCAGCGTCCTCGCAGGTGATCAAGCGCTCGTTCTCCGGAATGAACGAAGACAGGATGTTGAGCAACGTCGTCTTACCTGAGCCGGTGCCCCCGGAGACGAGGATGTTCAGGCGCGCTCGCACGCACGAGCGCAGGAACGTCATGATCTCCGGGCTCGAGGACTTGAACCGGTTGACGATGTCGGCCGGTCCCCACTTTTCTTTGGCGAACTTGCGGATCGTGAGCGCGGGTCCTTTGAGGGCGATCGGCGGGATGACCACGTTGACACGGGAGCCGTCTTTGAGGCGCGCGTCACAGATAGGCGTCGACTCGTCGACGCGGCGCCCGACCAGGCTCACGATGCGGTCGATGACCTGGCGCATCTGACGTTCCGACTCGAACGTCACCGAGGACAGGATCGGCTCGCCGCTCTTCTCGACATAGATCTGCTTCGGGTGGTTGGCCATGATCTCAGTGATGTTCGGGTCGGCGAGCAGCGCCTCCAGCGGGCCCAGTCCCAGCACGTCGTCGAGGACCGAGTCGACAAGGCGCTCCTTGTCGTTCTTGGTCATCGTCATCGCCGTCGTGCGGAAGTACTCCTCTGCGAGCTCGAGGATCTTTTCGCGGACGCCCGCCTTGTTGCTGGAGTCGATCTCGTCCGCGTACTTCTCGATCAGCTTGGCGTGGATCTGCACCTTGGCCGCGGTGAAGGCGGGGGTGAGCTCCGCGCCGGTCGGGGCCGCGCGCTGGGAGAGCGATGTCGCGGGAGGCGCCGTCGCCGCGGGCTGCGCTACAGGGATCGCGGCATGCGGCGTGTACGGGGTCGCCCCCGGCAGGGTTGCGGTCGCGGGCCCATTACCCGCTCCCGCCGGCGGAACCGTCTGGTTCTGCTTGACCCTGTCGAGGAGACCCATCCGAGTCCCTGGTTAAAGCGTGGAGAAGTGGTACTTGGCGTCGACCTGCTTGTTGCTCACCCCACCGGCCGAGGTGATCTGGAGGCACGCGGGGTCGTCGTTGTCCCCGGGCGGTGTGGGCTTGTAGTCCTTGTATGACTCGAGCGTGTAGCGGATGGTCGTGTTGGCCAGGAACCACGTCAGATATTCCGCGTCGCATTGCGTCAGCTCGACTGTCAGGCTGGACGTGACCCCTGTCGTGGTCGCGCCACCCTGCGTCGTCGTCTGGCCGTTTCCGGCGGCTGAGGTGACCCCCGAAGAGGCGGGACCGAGCCCGATGATCCGGAGGTTCGTGAACACCGTCTTGCTGACCGACTTCGGCGGACCCTGCTGCTGGCCGCCGGAAGAGAAGATCTGCACGCTCACCGACGCGATGACCGTGATGTAGTCGCCAACGCTGATGTGGCCGGCAACGCCTTGCTGCTCACCCGTCGGAATCGTCATCGCCACGTAGCCCTTGGCCAGCGGCAGATACACGGGAACTGCTCCGGACGGGATCACGTTGGGGTCTGTCGCGAGCATGTCCGAGGTGATCAGCGCGCCCCTGCTGATGGGGATCTGCGCGACCTTGTTGACGACGTCGGCCGTGGTCGTGTAGACGTTGCCGAGCGTGGCGTTGCCGTTGACGCTGGCTTTGGCCGTCTCGAGGTCGGCCGCGGTGATCTGGTGGCGCAACGGGATCGTCTGCTTGGCGATGACGACGACGTTCGTCGGTCCGCCGAGCCCGCCTCCGCCACCTACGTTGCCGAGGAGGAACACGCCGCCGAAGGCGAGGGCGGCGAGCAGAACACCGACGATGATGAAGAGTCGACCCCCGCCGGGACGGGGCCTTGCAGCAGCAGGTGCGACGGCCAAGACTAAGTCACCTCCGATTGATTCCTGAGAACGGGATTGCTAAAAGTGGCGACATTGTAAACACGCGGACCGCGTTCTTCACCCCGATTGGCTGTAAAGAAGAGAGAGCCCCTCGCGGGGCTCTCTTTGAAGGTGCGATTACGTGAGCTCTTACGCTCCCAGAGCGGCTACGACGTTCGAGAACACGTTCTTGATCTGGTTGCCCATCGTAAGAAGGATCACGATGACCACGATTGAGACGAGCACGAGGATCAGGGCGTACTCAACCATGCCCTGGCCTTCCTGACGAGTCGTAAGGCTGCGAAGCTTCCAGTAAAGGTTCAACATTTCTGCGATTTCACCTCCTTTTTTCCGAACTACAGGCTTCTGACCTGCTAGACGCCGCCCGTTTCCGATTCTTGCGAGCTTCCGGGCGTCCTCTCGAGGCGAGGATGCTACTCATCGGTACCGGGGAGGTCAATTCAATTAGCCAAAACGACCAAGGGCTTGGTCCGGGTCGCTACCCTTCTGGCCGACATGGCGGTTTCGGGCGTCGCGGAGCACACGCAGCGGCGCTCCGGAGCCTACTGGCGGGACCTGGTCCTGGGGCGTCTCCTCCCCTCCCTCTTCTTCAGCCTCTTCCTCGCCCGGGAGCTCGTTTTGCTCTGGGGCGGCGTCCAGGGCGTCCGCCGGCCGGCGGACCTGCTGTTCGTCCTCCAGCAGGCCCTGGCCCTTGCCTATTTCACGATGCTGGTCGTCCTCTACGCGGTGCGCCTGCCCCAGCGCGGCACCGACCATCGTCTGGCGGTGATCTTCATCGCCTTCAGCGGCACCTTCGCCGCCATCGGGGCGAGCTTGCTTCCCGGCGGCACCCGGCGCGAGGAGCTGGTGCTGGCGGCCGACATCCTGGCCACCGCCGGGCTGGCCTACTCGGTCTGGGCCCTGGCCTACCTCCGCCGCTCCTTCTCGATCATCCCCGAGGCCCGGCGGCTGGTGACGGGCGGGCCCTACGGACTGAGCCGCCACCCCGTCTACCTTGGCGAGGTGGCGACGGCGATCGGCGTCAATCTCGCGACCGCCGGCTGGCTGAGCGCCCTCGCGATCGTCTACTTCGTCGCGTGCGAGCTGATGCGGATCCGCTGGGAGGAGCGCATCCTCGCCCTTACTTTTCCGTCTGACTACCCGAAATATGCAAGACGCGTCCCCCGCTACCTACCGAACCCGTTCGCCCGCAGCTGACTCCCTGCGGCTGACGGAGCGCCTGAGCGCCCGCACGCTGCTCCTCGGCGGCGTGCTGGTCGTCATCCTCTCGCTGTTCATCGGCGCCGAGCAGGATCCCGACTTCTGGTGGCACCTGCGGATCGGGCAGTGGATGGCCGAGAACGGCCGCCTTCCGAGCACCGACATCTTCACCTTCACGGCGGCCAACCACGTCTGGACCGATCACGAGTACCTGACCGAGATCCTGATGTGGCTGACCTTCAAGACGCTTGGCCTGACCACGCTCGTGATCCTGTTCGGGCTCCTGACCTGGGCCGGCTTCTGGCTGATCTACCTCCAGGTGCGCCGCCAGCCTTTCGTGTTCATCGGAATGGGGCTGGCGATCGGGGCGATAGCCGGGACGCCCATCTGGGGGCCCCGGGCGCAGATGATCACCTTCGCGCTCAGCTGCCTCGAGCTGTACTGGTTGCGCGGCTATCTAAGCGGCCGCAGCCGGGCGATCATGTGGTTCCCGCTGGTCATGATCGCCTGGGCGAACCTGCACGGTGGCTGGGTGATCGGTTTCGTCTGGCTGGGCGTCGCACTCGCGGCGGAGCTGCTGAGCTGGGCGCTCGACCAGGACAACCCGGTGCACAGGATGCACGCTCGGCGCCTGGTCGTGGTCGGGCTGGCGTCGGCGGTCGCGGTCGCGGCTACCCCGCACTTCCTGAGCCTCTACCCGTACCCGTTCGAGACCCAGGGCAGCGAGGCGCAGCAGCGGCTCATCGTCGAGTGGGCGTCGCCGAACTTCCACAACA
>VBJE01000010.1 GCA_005879675.1 Chloroflexota bacterium | reverse complement strand
GCCGAAGGTCGGCATGTCAAGCAGTCGGGCGGTCACGGCCAGTACGGGATCTGCGTCATCGAGGTCGCTCCCACCAAGCGAGGCGAGGGATTCGTCTGGGAGGACAAGATCTTCGGCGGAGCCATCCCACAGAACTTCCGTGCCTCCGTCCAGAAGGGGATCGTGGACAACATGGCCAAGGGCGTCGTCGCCGGCTATCCGATGGTCGACGTCAAGGTGACGCTGGTGGATGGGAAGTACCACTCGGTCGACTCCAACGACATGGCCTTCCAGATCGCTGGGTCGCTCGCCATCCGCAGGGCCGCGCTCGACGCCGGCCCGGTGCTGCTCGAACCGCTGGTCGAGGCGAGCATCCGCGTGCCCGAGAAAAACCTCGGCGACATCATGTCCGACGTCAACGTCCGGCGCGGCAAGATCCTCGGCACCGAACCGAACGATGGCTATCAAGAGGTCAAGGCCTTGGTCCCGGAGTCGGAGATGCTGCGTTTCGCGCTCGACCTGCGCTCGATCACGCAGGGCCGAGGAAGCTTTGCCATGAAGTTCTCGCATTACGAGGAGATGCCCGCGCATCTCGCCAAAGGCATCATCGAAGAGTTCCAGAAGCAGCACGTAGCGGCCAGCTAAAAACATGAGAGGAAACCGCCGGGTTTCCTCTCATCGCGGCGTCGGCAAAGCCGACCCGGCCCTCCTACTGGGGTCCCCGCGTCGTGGTCGCGGGGTAGCCCGCTGCTCTCCTTCCCGTGGAGGCGGTCTTTTAATCTGTGCGGCGTGAGCGCCGCGAGCCCCTACGACGTCGTCGTCATCGGAGGCGGCATCACCGGCGCGGGTGTGGCGCGCGACCTGTCCCTACGCGGCCTGTCCGTGCTGCTCCTGGACAAAGGCGATTGGGGCGCTGGGACCACGGGCGCCTCGAGCTGGATGATCCACGGCGGACCGCGCTATCTCGAGTTCGACTGGGACACCACACGCCTCTCCTGCCAGGACGCCGGCCACATCGTGACCATCGCGCGCAACCTGGTCTACCGCGTCGTCTTCATCATCCCGGTGCTCCCGCACGACAAGAACAACATCGAGCGCATGGAGACGGCGATGGAGGTCTACGACCGTTTCCAGCCGCTCAAGAAGGCGCACCCGCACCGGCGCCTTACGCCCGAGGAGGCGTTGCGGGCAGAGCCGGGCCTGGCGCCGGACCTGATCGGCGCCGTGACGATGGAGGAGTGGGGCGTCGATCCGCACCGCCTCGTCTTCGCGAACGTCCAGGACGCGGTGGCGCACGGGGCTCGGGCGCTGAACCACACCCGGGTTACCGAGCTCATTCGGGACGGCGGCAAGGTGATCGGCGTCCGGTACCGCGGCCCGGACGGTGCGGTCGCCGAGGCGAGGGCGCGTGTCATCGTCAACGCCACCGGGCCCTGGTCGCCGGCGGTAGCGGCGATGGCGGGCGCTCAGGTCGAGCTGCGACCGGCGAAAGGCATCCACATCGTCTACCCGCACCGCATCTCGAACTTCTCGATCAGCGCCGAATCGATCGACGGTCGCGACCTGCTGATGGTTGCCCATGGCGGATTCACGCTTCTCGGCACCACCGACGACGACTTCTACGGCGACCTCGACTCGGTCGATGTGCTTCAGGACGAGGTCGACTACCTGCTCCAGGCGTTCGAGCGGGTCTTCCCCTCCATCCGCGATTACCGCCCGGTGCGGACGACGACCGGCGTTCGGCCCACCTTGTTCAAGTGGCGGCGTTACGAGGACGAGCTGTCCCGGCGCTATGAGGTGATCGACCATTCGAAGCAGGGCGCGGACGGGCTCATCAGCATCGCCGGCGGCAAGCTCTCGATGTACAGGCTCATGGCCGAGGAGACGTCTGACGCGGTGTGCCGCAAGCTGGGACACCAGGCCAGGTCCGAGACGTCGTCAAGACCGCTTCCCGGCAACGAATCGGACCCGGTGCCGCCGGCCGAGCTCGCCGCTCGATGCGGCGTTCCAGCGCTCGCGGCCATGAAGCTGCAGATGCGGCATGGGTCGGACGCTGAGAGAGTGCTCGACGAAGGCGGCACGTCGAGGATCCTGTGTCGCTGCGAGCCGGTGACCGAATCCGAGCTGATCTACGCCGCGAGGCACGAGCAGGTGCGCTCGCTCGCCGATGCGTTCCGACGGGTCGGCATCGCGGCCGGGCCATGCGCGGGTGCGGCGTGCATCCTGCGCGCGGCCGAGGTCGTCGGTCGGGAGCTCGGCTGGAGCGCGTCGCAGAAGTTTGACGCGGCTCGCGACTTCGTCCGCGGCGCGTGGCTCGGCCGCGCTCCGGTGCTCGGCCATGCGGGCTGGGCGCAGGAGGAGCTTGCGCAGGGAGCCATGCGCGGTCTCATGGTGGGCGATGGGTCGCGCTGATTCGATCGCCAGGCTCGCGCTGGCGTACGGCGCACACCTCACGCGTCGCCGGCTCGCTCGTCCAAGGCCGCAGCTGCCCGCGCTGCTCGAAACATATGCCGCGGACGGCATCGGCGCCATCGACAGCGCCGAGCGGACGCGGCATCCGCGTCTCGTGACGTGCATCAACTGCGGCCTGTGCGCCCTCGCCGCGGGGCGATTGGGCAAGACGCGACTCCCCGACCTCGCGTCCTCTTATATGCGGCTCTACGCGCGGTTGGGAGAGGCTTCCTCCGACGTCGAGGGCGAGACACCAGACCTGGCCGCCGCTGCGGCGGTCTGCCCGGTCGGGTTGCCGCTGGACGAGGTGGCAGCGGTGGTGCGGCGGATCAGCAGCCGCTGAGGTCGGGGCGGGATGCGCCACGCGGACGTTCCGATGCGGATCACGCTCGCCGCCTGAGCCTGACGCCGCCGTGGGCCCGCCGGCGGCGCCACCGGGCGAGCCTTCGGCGGTGGCGACATCGAGGCTGGGTCTTGCGGGTTATCCACATTCTGTATACAGTCTGGGGAGATCACACAACATCTAGCGGCATTGGTCAAGAGGTTCTTTAGCCGGCCAGGGCCCTTGTCGGCTGTTTTCACTCTCCTGACCGGGATCACCACCCGGGCCGCCACCTGGCCGGCCGGCGAGATCTTCGGCCTGGTCGTCCCCGCCGAGGCACCGGTCAGGGCTCCCGCGGCCGCGCCCGCGACCTACGAGATGCGTTTCATGAAGCTGCACGCCGAGGGCCGGTTCGACGAGATGTGGGAGATGCTCGCCGATGACGCGCAGCGCGCATGGGGCAGCGTCCAGAGCTTCATTCGCGAGATGCCAAGACTCGACGAGTGGCTCGAGATCCTCGACATGCAGGTCGCGAGCGTGACGCTGCTCGACACGTGGACCGATCACCTTCACGACCGCACCTACAACAACGTGGCGCGGCTCGTGATGCGTTATCGCGTGCGACGGCAAAGGAGGGAGTGGACGTTCGACCGTCAGGTCCACCTCGTCCCCGCGGCTGGAGGATGGCGGACGCTGTGCTATCCGACGAGGGCAGGTGTCGCTGCGACTCGCTGATATAGTGGGTTGCGGCCCATGCTTCAGCAGACGATCGAGGAGCAGGAGCGGTTTCAACGCTGGCATCGTCACAGCAGGCGCGCGGTGACGCCGCGACGTCTGCTGCAGGAATCGGATGAGCTGCTGTTCTGGGTCGAAGAGTGCCTCGTGCAGCAGGTGCGCATCGTCCCGGGCTGGCTGATCCCGCGCTTGACGGCTGTCCTCCGTCATGCGCATCCCACGCTCCCGGCGCGCCTCGGTCGCGAGCGCCGGCCGGAGCAGGTGATAGAGATCATCTACGACGCGCAGGCCGCGCTCATGGAACAGGCGTGCTTGAGCCGGAGGCCTGCTGAGGTGATCCCGCTGTTCGGCCGCTCGCGCGCGCGAATGCTCAAAGAAGCCGCCACGGTCTAACACCGGGCGGATGCTGCGGGTCGATCTGCATCTTCACTCGGACTATTCGCACGATGGCAGGAGCTCGCTTCAGCAGCTGATCGACCGGGCTCGCGAATGCCGCCTCGACCGGCTGGCGCTTACGGACCACAACACCGTCGAGGGTGCACTCGAATTGATGCGCGTCGCCCCGGAGCTGGCCATCGCGGGCGAGGAGGCGAAGACGCTTGAGGGCGAGGTCATCGGCCTGTTCATCACCGGCCGCATCCCGCCATTCCTGGCGCCCGAGGAGGCGATGGATCTCATCCACGGCATGGGCGGCCTGACCTACATCCCGCACCCCCTCGACCGCCACCGCGCGCACTTTCGAGCCGAACGCATCGTCGAGCTCGTCGGGCGCATCGACATCATCGAGACGTACAACCCGTGGTGCGACGCCGACGCGAACCAGGCGGCAGCGCGCCTTGCCGAAGACCTCGCCAAAGTCGTAGCGACCGGATCAGACTCTCACTCGGCCGATGAGCTCGGACGCAGCTGGATGGAGATGGAGGAGTACGACGGAGCCGAAGACTTCCTGGAGAAGTTGCGTTTCGCGCGCCACGTCGTGACCGCGAGCAGCGGCACCGGCCGGCGTGCCTGACACCCCGGACCTGCTAGTCGTCGGATCGATCGCGCTCGACAGCCGCGAGGGGCCGTTCGGGAAGGTCCACGAGGAGCTGGGCGGATCGGCGGTCTACTTCGCGCTGGCAGCGAGCCTGCTCACGCCGGTCAAGGTCTCGGCGCCCGTCGGCAACGACGCCATCGACCAGGTTGCCAAAGCGTTCGAAGGCCGGCCGATCGACACCGCCCTGGTGCACGTGTTCGACGCGCCGACGTATCGCTGGACCGCCCGCCAGGAGCGCGGCCACAACGTCGACCTGGGCAGCTCGGACCGGATCTACGATCGCTGGAAGCCACACGCTCCGCGTGATTTCGCGGGTTGGGCCTTCGTCGGCTCCATGCGGCCAGACCGCCAGGCCCAGGCGATGACGTCGCTCCACGGCGCAAAGCTGCTGGCCGCCGACGCGATGCTGTCCTACGTCCATGAGCAGGGGCCCGCGTCGAAGGACGTGCTCCGCCGCGCTGCCTGGTACTTCTGCAACGAAGACGAGTTCGCGGCGCTTGGTGGACGCGATCCCGAGGAGTTTCGGCGCCAGTGGTGGCTCGACGGGCTGGTGATCAAGGCCGGCGAGAGGGGTGTGACGCTGCACACGTCGGACGGCAGCATGCATGTGCCTTCGCTCCCGAAGTATCCCGCGTTCGACACGACCGGAGCGGGTGACGCAGTCGCCGGCGGCATGCTGGCGCGATGGCTGATGACCGGTGCGCAGCGCGGCGGGCTCAAGGACGCGCTCGTGTGTGGGGTCGCGTGCGCGTCGCTCACCATTGAATCCATCGGGGTGCGCGGCATCGCCAGCGCGACGTATCACTTGCTCGAGGAACGAATGGCGGAGGTGTGGGAATGGCTGCGACGCAAGTCCTGATCATCAGCGGCGACCTCGTCGAGCAGGAGGTCGACGCCATCGTCAACGCCGCCAACAACGACCTGGTGCTTGGAGGCGGCGTGGCGGGAGCGATCCGGCGCGCGGGTGGACCCGCGATCCAGGACGAATGCGATGCGCACGGACCCGTTCGCGTCGGCGAGGCGGCGATCACCGGCGCGGGTGCGCTGCGCGCGCGTTACGTGTTGCACGCCGCAAGCATGTCGCTGGGAGGGGGAACTTCGAGGGACGCTTTGCGGTCTTCGATGGACGACGTGTTTCGCCTCGCGCGACAACATCAGCTCGAGACGATCGCGGTGCCCGCGGTGGGCACGGGCATCGCGGGATTTCCAATCGATGAATGCGCGCGCGTGATGGCGGAGTCGTTGCACAACGCGTTAAGTGAAGGCTGGCAGGCACGCGAAGTTCGCTTTGTTCTCTTCGGTGAGGACGCAAAACGGCCTTTCGAGGCCGCGTTTTGGGCCGTTTTTCAGCCTTTGCAGGGGTCTCGTCGCTGAATTCGGTTTGAATTGGGGTTGTATTGGGCAAATACGCCCCCCTAGAATGGGCGAGTCCGCCCTCCCGACAGAATTTCTAAATAAGGATGGTGAGTTTGTGGAAGGCTACTGTTTGAAGGACAAAAAGAAGGTCGAGATGAAAGACCCTCAGCCGATCACGATGAAGAACGGCAAGCCCGCAACAGTCGGCACGTGCCCATTTTGCGGCACCAAGATCTACAAGATCGGCAAGGCTGTATAAGCGAGAGTTCTGGAAAGGGCCGCCCATCAGAGGCGGCCCTTTTTCATTTCAGGTGGTGATCGGAGGCTCGAGTGCCGCCAGCAGGACCTCGGTCGCGGAGACGGCTTCATCCACGCCCAGCATCTTGAAGATCTCGACGTTGGTCGGGTTGTTCACACGAGCGATCGTCTTCTTCACCCGGAAGTGCCGCTTCGCGACCTGGAGGGCGATGAGGTTGTCCTCATCGTCGGCGGTGACGGCGAGCATGGCGTCGGCTCGCTCGATTCCGGTCTGAGCGAGGAAGCGCACCTCGCAGCCGTCACCGCGCATGACGATGCTGCCGAGCTGAGTCTCGAGCCAGTCTGCGCGCCGGCCGTCCTTCTCGATGAGGGTCACTTCGTGTCCTCGCTCGACCAGGTCGCGAGACAGGTAGTAACCCACGGTGCCACCTCCGACGACGATGACGTACATCGCGTCAGCTGCGCTCCATCAAAACTCTCTCGATGTGCTTGGCGCCTTCGATGGTCGGACAGATGGTGTGGACCCCGAGCTTTTCGTACGTCTCCGCGCGCTCCGGGTCGTAGATGCGCGTCACGACGTGAGGGACTTTGAAGATGTGCTTGGCGATCTGCGACGCCATGATGTTGCGGTTGTCGCCCTCGGTGACGGCGACAAAGCCGTCGGCCTTCTCGACACCCGCGCGGCGCAGGACGTCGACGTCGGTGCCGTTGCCGACGACCTGTTCGCCCTTGAAGTCCCTGGTGAGGACGCCGCGGCTCGCGGCGCGCGAGAAGGCGTTGGGGTCGCGATCGACGATGACGACTTCGTGGCCCGCTCGGTCCATGTTGGCGGCGATCTGCGAGCCAACACGCCCACACCCCACGATCATCAGCTTCAAGTCCGGTTGATTATAGGCAGGGTTCGGAGCCGCCCTGGCGAGCCCGCCGGGGCTTGCTACGATTTGGCCGGGTGCGTTTTCCATTCACGTTCATGGGCCTCGTCGCGCTCGCAATCGGGGCCTGGGTGGTGGTGTATCTGGTGGGGCATCCCGGGCTGGAGGGGGGCTCGCGCGGCCTTGCGACTGGCACCGCGGTGGTGTGCTTCGGCTTCGCCGCCTACGTGTTGATCCGTCGCGTCCGCCGCGGCCCGCAGCACTGATGGCCGACCGCCGCGGGCACTCGCACCCGACGACCTCCCACAAGGTGTTGGTCGCGGTCGGCGGTCAGGACGTCGACGAGGAGACGGTGCGGCTCGCCTGCCGGATGACCGACCCGCAAGGCGGCAAGATCTACGGCGTGCACGTCATCGAGGTCAACCGGTCGCTGCCGCTGGGGGCGGTGCTGGACGATGTGGTGGATCGCGGGGAGAAGATCCTCGATGAGGTCGAGAAGCTCGCGGCGGCCTCGCAGCTGCAGGTCGAGACCGAGCTGGTGCAGGCGCGGGACACGGGCCCGGCGCTGGTGGACGAGGCCGTGGAGTGGGGCGCCGACCTCATCGTGATGGGGCTGCCGTACAAGAGGCGGTTCGGGGAGTTCAACCTCGGCAAGACCGTGCCGTACGTGCTTAAGAA
>VBJE01000009.1:7521-8340 GCA_005879675.1 Chloroflexota bacterium | reverse complement strand
CGCCCTCGATCGCGAGGTCCTTCACCGAGGTGAGCGAGTCGCAACGACTGCGCGGTTGGCGGCCGCGCGGGCCCCACACATGGGCGGAGATCGTGGTCCCGGTCGTGCTGACGAGCGCCGAGGGTTCGATCCAGCTCGCCGAGTCGATGGAGGCGCGCGGCTTCGGCTCGGGACCGCGAACCAGGTTCGCCCGCGCGCCGCTCATGCGCGCCGACTGGATCGTGATCGCGAGCGCGGGCCTCGCCCTCGTCGGCTTCGTGCTGGCGCGATTCCTGGGATGGGCGGCCGAGTGGTTCGCGTACCCCTCGCTCTCGGCCCCCTCCGTCGACCTTCGCGCGCTCGCGGTTTGCCTTCTGCTCTTCACCCCGGTGGTGGCGTGGCGGCGGCGCGCCTGACCCACCTCACGTACGCGTATCCCGGCTCCGCACGGCCGGCGCTCGCCGACGTATCCGTCGAGCTCGACGGAGGGCTGACGCTCGTCGTCGGGCCGTCTGGAGGCGGCAAGTCGACGCTGCTGCGCGTCCTCAACGGGCTCGTCCCGCATTTTCACGGCGGGAGCGTCGGCGGAGCCGCCGAGTCGGCGGGCTTCGACGTCATCGCCACGCCCACGCGGGTGATGGCGCGCAGCGTCGGTTTCGTCTTCCAGGACCCTGAGCTGCAGGCGGTCTACGACACCGTGGAGCGCGAGGTCGCGTTCGGCCTGGAGAACCTCGGCGTGCCGCCTCGGGCGATGCCCGCCCGCATCGAAGCGGCGCTGGCGGAGGTCGGCGCGAGTCACCTCCTCGAGCGCCGCCTGAGCACCTTGAGCGGCGGCGAGCG
>VBJE01000009.1:0-7470 GCA_005879675.1 Chloroflexota bacterium | reverse complement strand
CCTCGCAGCTGGACCCCGACGGCGCGGCACTCGTTCTCGACGCCTGCGCACGCCTGGTCGAGAGCTCGAGGTCGGTCGTGATGTCCGAGCATCGCCTCGACCAGCTGCGGCCGCTGGCCAGGACGGTGGTCGTCGTCGACGCAGGCCGGGTCGAGACGCATGACGCGAGCGTGTGGGAGGCGCCCCGAATCGAGGTCGCGAAGCACTCGAGCACGGCGGATCGCGCCGAGGCCTGGTCCCTCCACGAGGTCACCGCCGGCTTTGCGGGCTGCCCGGTGGTCGGCAGTGTCAACCTGAGCGGCGACGGGGGCGAGGTGATCGCGCTCAGCGGTCCCAACGGCGGCGGCAAGACGACGCTCCTGCGCACCATCGCCGGCATGCTGAGGCCGCTGTCCGGCAAGGTGGAGCGCCGCCCCGGGCGAATCGCCTATCTGCCCCAGAACCCGGGCGCGCTCCTGCACCGGCCGACGGTCCGCTCCGAGGTCGAGCTGACGCTGCAGCGCGCGCGCGACGCGGAGCCGGCAGACGCCATCCTCCAGGCGCTCGGCCTGCTCGAGGTCGCCGGCCGCTACCCGCGCGATCTCTCCTCCGGCGAGCGCCAGCGCGCCGCGCTGGCCGCGGTGCTCGCGGGCAAGCCCTCGCTCGTGCTCCTCGACGAGCCGACGCGGGGCATGGACGCCGGCGCCCGCGCCGCGCTCGTCTCGCTCGTCGCCCGGTTGCGCGACGCCGGCGCTGCGGTGATCCTCGCCACGCACGACGTCGCCTTAATCGGCTCGCTCGCCGACCAGGTCGTCCAGGTGTGCGGCGGTCGGGCCGTGGCATGACGAGACAGGTGCCGGTGGCGGCCGTCTCCCTGGTGGGGTTGGCCCTGTTCTGCTGGCCGTTTTTCGGCACGGGCCTGCCCGACAACACCCCGGCGTGGACCCTCATGCTCGCCTGCCTGGCCGCGCTCTTCGCCGTCGAGGCGGGTACGCGTCAGCTCGATTCGCGCGCCATCGCGCTGCTTGCGGCCATCGCCGCGATCGACGCCGCGCTGCGCCTGGCGGTGATCGTCGGCGTCGGAGGCTTCAACCCCATCTTCTTCCTGGTGCTGTGCGCGGGCTACGTGTTCGGTCCTTCATTCGGGTTCATGGCCGGCGCGCTCTCCATCCTGGTCTCGGCGTTGCTCGGCGGCGGCATCGGGCCGTGGGTGCCCTACCAGGTGTTCGCGCTCGGCTGGGTGGGCGCGCTCGCCGGTGTCGCGGGTCACTGGCGCGCATCCTCGCCGGGCGTCCGCGATGTCGCCGTCCTGGCCGTGGTCGGGGCGCTCTCGGGTTACGCGTTCGGCGCCCTCATGGACGTCACCGACTGGATCCCCGTGTTTCGCGGCAACCCCACGCTGGGCTGGTCCCCGGGCATGGCGCCGGACACGGCGCTCGCGCATTTCGCGCGCTACTACGCGCTGACGTCTTTCGCCTACGACACCTTCCGCGCCGCGGGCAACGCGATCATGGTCGTCGCCCTGGGAGCTCCCGTCATCGCCGCCTTGACGCGATTCCGCGCCCGGCTCACGTTCGCGGTGATCAAGGCCCAGGAAACGTGACGTACGAGCGGTTCCGCCGCCTGTGCCTCGCCCAGCCGGAGGCTGAGCAGGTCGAGACCTGGGGCGAGGCCACATTTCGGGTGCGCGGCCGGATCTTCGCCATCGCCTCGCCCGAAGGCCAGTCGGTCTCGCTCAAGGCATCGCTCGACGACCAGGCAGGACTTGTGGCCATGGACCCCAAGACCTTTTCTCCGTCCGCCTACACGGGCCGGTTTGGCTGGGTCCGTGTGCGGCTGGCGGGCCTTGGCGTCGAACTAGGTGAAAAGCTGGTGCGGAACGCCTGGGAGCGCACCGCCCCCAGGCGTCTTGTGGGTCAGAACGCGCGGCGCCGGTAGCTTCGGCCCGAGAACAGCCGGAGGATCAGGAGCAGGATCGCGGCGCCGATGAAAGCCATGATGATCGAGCTGATGATCGGATGGCCGGCGATCGCGATCGAGAAGTGGAGCATGCCGGCGAGCACGATGCCGCCGAACAGCGCTCCGAGGATGCCGACGACGATGTCCCAGATCAGGCCCAATCCATGGCCCAGCGCGAGGTGACTGGCCAGAAAGCCGGCCACCAGCCCCACCAGGGCCCACAGCAGGATCGAGTCCATGTCCAGGGTTACGGGCGAACCGTTGACCGAGATGACCATAAGAAACAGGCCCCCTTTACAAAAATTGAACTCGGGCACCTGTAAAACGCCTGGGCCCTTTACCTCACCTTGGCCGCAAGTTCGCCGAACGCCGCGCCGAGGACGCGGTTGAACGCGGGGTAGGGGTGGATCACGTCGGCCAGCGTGGCCACGGGCGTCGCCACCTTGAGCGCGAGCACGAGCTCGCCCAGGATCTCGCCCGCGCGCGGCGTGACCAGGGTCGCGCCCACGAGCACCCCGCGCGAGCGGTCCGCGACCAGCTTCAGCGCGCCGCCGTGGAAATCGTGGATGTACCCCCGCGCGGCCTCCCCCGGGTCGGTGGTCACCACCACCACATCGACGCCGTGCTCCCGCGCCGACTGCTCGGACAGTCCGACTGACGCGACCTCCGGGTCCGTGTACGTGACGCGGGGGACCGCGATATGGTCGGCGCGGGCGTCCTCGCCCCGGATGCGCCTGGCCACGATCTGGCCGTGGTAGTAGGCGAGGTGCGTGAAGCCGCCGATGCCGGTGATGTCGCCGGCCCCGTAGATGCCGTCGCGCGCCTCGAGCGTCAGCGGGTCGACCTTCAGCCAGCCGCGCTCGGTCTGGGTCAGGCCGGCCGGCTTCCACGCCTCGAAGTTCGGGCGCCGGCCCGTGGCCACGAGCAGGCGGTCGCCCGCGACCAAAGCGCCCGACTTGAGGTGGAGCACGAGGGCGGTCGACTGCATCTCCACCGCCACACAGGCATCGCCGACCAGGACCTCGATCCCGTCCGCTTGCAGGTGAGGGAGCAGGGCGGCGCCCGCCTCCGGCTCTTCGAGGGCGAGGAAGCGCGGGCCGGCCTCGACGATGGTGACCTTCGACCCGAGCCGGGCAAATCCCTGCGCCAGCTCGACTCCGACCGCCCCGCCGCCAAGCACGACCAGGCGCTTCGGCAGCTCGCGCGGGACCGCGGCCTGGCGGTTGGTCCAGTACTTGACCTTGTCGAGGCCCTCGATCGGAGGGATCGCGGCCGTGCCGCCGTTGGCGATGACCACCGCGCGTCGCGCCACCAGCTGCTCGCCCGCGACCTCGACCGTCCGCAGGTCGACCATGGTGCCGGCGCCGCGAAACAGCTTCGCGCCGGTCGCCTCGAGGGCGGCGGCGGCGTTCTTGTCGTCCAGGTCGCGCGCCATCCACGACACGCGCTTGGCGACCTTGGGAAAGTCGACCTCCCAGTCCACGCGCGACGCTGCCAGCTTGCGCGCCCGCCCGGCCTCCTCGAGAGTTTCGGCGGAGCGCAGCAGCGTCTTCGAAGGCACGCAGCCCCAGTAGGCGCACTCGCCGCCGACCAGCTCGCGCTCCACGACGGCGACCGAGAGCCCGCTGTCCTTGAGCCCGCCCGCTATCGCCTCGCCCGCGACCCCGCCGCCCAGGCACACGACGTCAAACTCCTGCGGCAACCTGGTCTCCTCCTTCCGCGCTCGAGCGGCGCAATGCCTCGAGCCACGCGACGCGGCGGCGGCCCAGGAACTCGACCACGTACTCGCTCTCCGGCTTGGCGAGTATCCGCTCCGGCGTGTCGTACTGGGCGATCTGCGCCTGCATCTTGAGCACGCAGATCCGATCGCCTACGAGCACTGCCTCCTCGATGTCGTGGGTGACGAAGACCACGGTTTTGCGCATCGAGCGCTGGATGCCGACGAACTCCTGCTGCAGGCGCTCGCGCGTGATCCGGTCGACGGCGCCGAACGGCTCGTCCATCAGCAGGATCGGCGGGTCGGCGGCGAGGGCGCGCGCGAAGCCGACGCGCTGGCGCTGTCCGCCGGACAGCTGGTGGGGGTAGCGGTCGCGGTACTCGTCGGGCCCGAGGCCGACGAGCTCGAGAAGCTCGTCGACGCGTCTGGCGATGCGCTTGCTGTCCCACTTCCACAGCCGCGGCACTGTGCCGACGTTGGCGCCGACCGTCATGTGCGGGAAGAGACCCGTCGACTGGATGACATAGCCCATCTTCAAGCGAAGCGCCGCCGGGTCGACGGTGCTTGTGTCCACGCCCTCGACCTCGATACGGCCGCTGTCCGGGTCGATGAGGCGGTTGATCATGCGCAGGGTTGTCGTCTTGCCGCAGCCCGAGGGACCGATCAGGACGCACGTCTGGCCATCGAGTATCTCGAGCGAAAGGTTGAGCACCGCGTTGGACCCGCCTGCGAACTGCTTGGTCACGTTCTCCAGGCGGATCAAGGCTCGTTTACCGTATCGGAATGGCTGGGCACCTATTCCTGGACGCAGAGCCATGGGTCGATTGGGCCTGGGTCTCGACTCATGTGCCGACGGTGCTTGGCTACCTCGGGCAGCACGTCGAGCTGACGGCCATCTCCCTGGCCGGCGGCATCGTCATCTCGCTGCCGCTCGGCGTCGCCGCCTATCGATGGACGGGCCTGCGGTTGCCCGCATTGGGCCTGTTCGGCACGTTCTACACGATCCCTTCGCTGGCTTTCTTCGCGCTCATGGTTCCGTATACCGGGATCAGCGAGCTGACGGCCCTGATTCCGCTCACGGGCTACAACGTGTTGATCCTCCTGCGCAACGTCATCGTCGGCCTGGACGAAGTGCCGAGGGATGTCCTCGATGCCGCGGACGGCATGGGCTACCGGCCATTCGCGAGGTTGCTTCGCATCGAGCTTCCACTCGCCCTGCCCGCGATGCTGGCGGGCCTGCGCGTCGCCACGGTGTCCACCATCGGGATCATCACCATCGCCTCGGTGATTGCGCTCGGTGGCCTGGGCGAGCTCATCTACCAGGGATTCATCGAGAGCTTTCGCACCCCGCTGGTGGTCGGCATGGTGCTCTGCGTCGCCTTCGCGCTGGTGGCCGATGTCCTCCTGGCCGGGGTTCGGCGGCTGGCGATGCCCTGGGCGAGGAGCGGCTGAGCGTGGATTTTCTTCATCGGGTGCTGCTGTGGTTCGGCGACGGCGCCCACTGGCGCGGTTCCGACGGCATCCCGACCAGGCTGGGCGAGCACCTCCACCTTTCGGTCGAATCTGTCTTGATCGGCGCCGTGATCGCCCTGCCGATCGGGATCGTGCTGGGCCACTACGGCCGGTTCGGCAACCTCGCGATCAGCGTCTCCAACGTCGGTCGGGCGATCCCCTCGTACGGGGTTCTGGTCATCGCCTTCACGCTCTTTGGGTTCGGCGACGGGCCGATCGTCCTCGCCCTGACCGCGCTCGCCATTCCACCGATGGTGACCAACAGCTACGTCGCCCTGACCGAGGTCGACCCCGACATCAAGGAGGCCGCGCGGGGCATGGGCTACCGCGAATTCGCCCAGGTGCTGCGAATCGAGTTACCGCTCGCGGTACCTCTGATCATGGCGGGAATCCGGACCTCGGCGATCCAGGTGGTCGCCACCGCGACCGTCGCGGCGCTGATCGCGGGCGGAGGGCTGGGCAGGTACATCGTCGACGGGTTTGCCCAGTTCGACTACACGAAGCTGTTCGCGGGCGCCGTGCTCGTGGCCCTTCTCGCCCTGGCCACAGAGCTTTCCCTCTCCGCCCTGGAACGTGTGCTCGTGCCCCGGGGTATTCGCCTGTTGACGGCCCGAGCTGCCCGCCGCGGGACGGCGTTCAAGACCGCCTAGATGGAAGAATCTGGGCAGGCATGGGGTTGGATCGGGAGTCCCGTCCTGGCCAAGGAGGAACTTCGATGATTCGCAAACTGGGCTCGCGTTGGTTGCTTGCCGGGCTGGTGGTCTTCGCGATCGCCGCGGCGGCCTGTGGAAGCACCCCCAGCCCATCCGGCAACAAGGGCAACATCACCGTCGCCGGCTTCAACTTCCCCGAGAGCAGCATCCTGGCCGAGCTCTACGCGCAGGCCCTGGAGCACGACGGCTACACCGTGACCCGCAAGCTGCGCCTGGGCACCCGCGAGGTCGTCGGGCCGGCGATCAAGAGCGGGCAGATCGACCTCTACCCGGGGTACGCGGCCACCGACCTCGAGTTCTACAACGGCGGCGCCGGCGAGGCGACCGGAGACGTCACCGCCACGGTACAGAAGCTGAACGCTCGCCTGCAGCCGCTGGGCATGCAGGCCCTCACGCCTTCCAGCGCGGTGGACCAGAACGCCTTCGCGGTGACCAAGGCGACCGCCCAGCAGTACAACCTGACCAAGCTCTCCGACCTGGCGCCGATCGGCGACAAGCTCGTCCTGGGGGCGGGCCCCGAGTGCCCGACACGGCCTTTCTGCCTGCCTGGCCTGGAGAAGACCTACGGCATCCACTTCAAGTCGTTCAAGGCGCTCGACACCGATGGACCGGCGACCCGCGCCGCGTTCGCCAACGGAACCATCCAGGTCGGCCTGGTGTTCAGCAGCGACTCCGACCTGAACAAGCTGGGCCTGGTCGTGCTCCAGGACGACAAGCACCTCGAGAACGCCGACAACGTCGTCCCGATCATCCGCCAGAAGGTCGCGACCGACGAGGTGAAGAACGTGCTGAACAAGGTCAGCGCCGGCCTGGACACCAAGACGCTCGTCACCCTGAACGGCCAGGTCGAGCTGAACCACCAGGATGCCGACGCGGTCGCCAGGGCCTTCCTCCAGCAGCACAACTACTTCAGCTAGACCGTGGGGCGGGACGCCGCTCTGGCCGACTTCGGGCAGGCCCGCCGGGAATGGGAGGAAGCGTTCGCGCGGGTTCCGGACGACGCCCTGCGGTACCTGAAGCCAGGCGACGACTACGCCCTCGGCGGGCTGCAGGTCCACGTCAACTGGGTGCTGGCTCGCTACCTGCGCGTGCTCGAGAGCGGAACAGTCGCACAGCCTCCTCCGAGCGCCGAGGGCCTGCGGGGCGGGTTGTCGCCGGCCGAGCGCCGGCAAGCGCTCGCGGAAATGTCGAGGCTGCACGAGGCGGTCAAGACGAGGGTCGACAGGCTCGCGGAGTCAGACTGGTCGCGCAAGTCGCCGGTGGTCTACGGCCCGGGCGAGAACCCGTATCCGACCAGCCCGGAAGACGTCGTCGGCTGGCTGTGCGACCACTACCGCGAGCACGTGGTCCAGAGCGCGGACCTGGTCGAGGAGTGGAGGACCGCTAAGCCAGGCGGTTGATCCACGCCTCGTTGGAGTACTTCGACGCCACCAGGTGACGGGCTGTCGCGATCTCGCGGGAGGTCAGCTCGCCGACGGTCGCCTGGAACTCGCGCGTGAAGTGAGACTGCATGCGCGCCGCGACCTCGTTGCACGACAGCGGCGTGAACCACGACAGCGGCGACACCGCCTTCTCCGCGCTGCGGACGCC
>VBJE01000374.1 GCA_005879675.1 Chloroflexota bacterium | reverse complement strand
CGGCCTGGTCCCGGTGCCGCTGGACCTCGACCCCGGGACGCTTTCTCCTCGGCCGGACATCGTCGAGCGCGCCATCACGGCCAGGACGCATGTGATGGTGGTGGCGCACCTTTTCGGCGGGCATGTCCACCTCGCGCCCCTCGCCGCCATCTGCCGGCGCCACGGGATCTTGCTCGTCGAGGACTGCGCGCAGTCCTTCGCGGGCCCGCCCGACACGGGGGACGAGCTCGCCGCCGTCTCGATGTTCAGCTTCGGCATCCTCAAGACGGCCACGGCCCTTGGCGGGGCGATGAGGGCCGTTGGCCGCTGCAGTCGCGGCGATCGCACCTGAAGCGAATCGCCCAGACCGTGGCTTTCGTCGCCCTTTCCAGGCCGCGACCGTACGCCTTCGTCGCGCGCGCCCTCGGCGCGAGCTTCGACGGCTTCGTCAACTCCGCGGCGAAGGCGTTCCCGGCCGGCTCGACCGACCAGCTCGTGCGCCGCCTCGAGCGGCGCCCAGGCGCGCCCCTGCTCGCGCTTCTGCGTCACCGCCTCGAGACCTTCGACCATGCGCGCCTGCTGGCCCGCTCGGCCAATGGCGAGCAGCTGGCCGCGACGATGGCTGAGGGTGCGCACGTCGGCGGATTCGGTCTCGACCACAGCCACTGGCTCTTTCCGGTCGTGTGCGACGACCCCGCCGCGCTCATCGCCGCAGCTCGAGCCGCCGGGTTCGATGCCGCCCGGTCGGCGAGCAGCGTGAACGCGGTCGCGGCCCCATCGGGCAGGCCGGACCTCGATCCCGGCTGCGCCCGCCACGTCATGTCGCGCCTCGTCTTCCTGCCCGCGTATCCGGAATTGCCCGCGGGCGCGCTGGAGAACCTGCGCGCGGCGGTGGAGGGACACCATGCTCACGCCTACATCGCGCGCTGACACGATCGACAGGCTCGTCGAGCCCAACCTCGACCTCGCGGTGATCGGCGGGGGCATCGCCGGCGCGCGCATCGCGTTCGAAGCCGCGCGGCTCGGTCTTCGCGTCGCTCTCGTCGAGGGCGGCGACTTCGGAAGTGGCACGTCGAGCGCATCCTCGAAGCTCGTGCACGGCGGCTTTCGCTACCTGCCCATGGGCGACATCGGGCTCGTGCGCGAGTCGCAGCACGAACGCCGCATCCTGATGGAGCGCGTCGCGCCGAACCTCGTGCGGCCGCTGCCGTTTCTCCTGCCCGCCTACGCGGGCTCACCGCGCGGACCTGCCGCGGTGGCGGCCGGACTGCTGATGTACCGGGCGCTGTCCGGGCGCGGAGGGCGCGTCGCCTGGCTTCGGCGCCGCGCGATCCACGACGCGGTCCCAGGTCTCAGGCTCGACGGTCTGCGCATGTGCGGCACCTTCGACGAGGCCGAGACCATCGACTCGCGCCTCGTGCTGGCGACGGTGAAGGCGGCCGCGAAATCGGGCGCACTGGTCCTCAACCGTGCGAAGGTCATCGGTCTCGAGCTGCGTCACAACCGCGGCGGCGCGGTCACCATCGACGCCGGGCGGGATGGAGCGCTCGAGCTGCACGCGCGACACGTCATCAACGCCGCGGGCCCGTGGGTCGACCACGTGCGCGCCCTCGACGACCCCTACGCGGAACCGCTGGTGCGCCTGAGCAAGGGCGTCCACCTCCTGCTTCCGTTGCAGGGAGCGTGGCGCGCCGGCGTCGCGATGCCGCTGGGGGGAGGGCGAGTCGCGCTGGGCATCCCGTGGCAGGGCATGCTGATGCTCGGCACCACCGATACGCCCTACGCCGGCGATCCCGCAGGCGTGCAGGTAACGGAGGCCGACATCAGCTCCGTCCTCGACGAGGCGTCGGGTTTCCTGGAACCCGGCATGCTGAGGCGCGATCGCGTCCGCTTCCAGACCGCCGGGCTGCGCGCGCTTCCGGTGGTCGACGGGGACACGGCCGCGGCCCGGCGAGGGCACATGATCGAGGTCAGCCGCAACGGCCTGGTGTCCGTCGCCGGCGGCAAGCTGACCACGCACCGCGTGATCGCATGCGACGCGCTGCGGCGCCTCCCGCGATCAAGCGTGGATGGCCT
>VBJE01000008.1 GCA_005879675.1 Chloroflexota bacterium | reverse complement strand
GCGAGCGCCTCGACCAGAGGCTGGCCGCGGAGCTCGCGAAGGAGCCTGGGCTTATCGTGGTCTGCGGCCGCTACGAGGGCATCGACGACCGAGTGCGCACAGCGCTTGACGCGCGCGAGGTCTCGATCGGCGAGTACGTCCTCAGCGGTGGCGAGGTCCCGGCGATGGTGCTCGTCGATGCCGTGGCAAGGCTTGTGCCAGGCGTGGTGGGCGACCCCGAGTCGCTGGCGCAGGACAGCTTCGCCGACGAGATGACGGGCTGGCCGCAGTTCACGCGGCCGGCCGAGTACAGAGGCATGACCGTCCCTGACGTCCTGCTGTCCGGCGACCACGCGCGCATCAAGCAGTGGCGACGGCAGCAGGCGGAGCGGAGACGTGTTCCACACACCGAGGAGGTGAAGAAGACATGAACGTGATCCAGCAGCTCGAGAAAGAGCAACTGAAAAAGAAGACGCCCGCGCTGCGCGCGGGTGACACCGTGCGCGTGCACGCCAAGGTCGTGGAGGGCACGCGTGAGCGCATCCAGGTGTTCGAAGGCACCGTGATCCGGGTCACCGGCGGAGGCCTGCGGCGCAACTTCACGGTGCGCCGCGTGACACATGGGGTCGGCGTGGAGAGGACGTTCATGATCCACTCGCCTCGCATCGACAAGATCGACGTGCTGCGCCACGGCGACGTGCGCCAGGGCCGCCTGTACTACCTGCGCGGCAAGGTCGGGCGCGAGGCCCGCATCCGCGAGCGCCGCCGGCTGGTTGCGGAGGCTCCGGAATCCGAGTCGGCCACCGCCGAACCGGAGGACGTCGATCAGGAGCAGGTGGAAGAGGAGGCTCAGCCGCAGAAGGCCTAGCTCCCTGTAAACAGGGTTGGCTCCGGGCGGCGCGCCTCGTACTCTCCTTTCTTGAATGCGTCCGAAGCTGTGGCAATTCGAGCGTAGAGCCCTCGCGATGGGCTACCAGGTCGTGGCCGGCGTCGACGAGGTGGGCATGGGGCCGCTCGCGGGTCCCGTCGTCGCGGGCGCGGTGGTGCTCAAGGTCGGCGACCGCATAGCCGGTCTCAACGATTCCAAGCTCATGACGGCGGACGAGCGTGAGCAAGTCGACAAGATCATCCGCCGGCGCGCCGTCGCGGTGTCCCTTTGCGCCGTCGACCACACCCAGGTGAACCGGCTCGGCCTCTACGGGGCGCGGAAGCTGGCGCACGCAGGAGCCGTCGCGGGACTGAGCGTCAAACCGGAGTACCTGCTGATCGACGCCTTCGACATTCCGGATGTGCCTCTGCCGCAGATGGCGGTCGTCCGCGGCGACAAGGTGTGCGCCTCCATCATGGCCGCGAGCATCGTGGCCAAGGTCGCGCGCGACCGGACGATGGTCGAGTACGACCGCCTCTACCCCGGCTGGGGGTTTGCCGACCACAAGGGTTACGCCACTCCGTCGCATCGCGCCGCGATCCGCCGACTCGGCCCCAGCCCCATCCACAGGACGTCTTGGGCGCCGTTTCGCGTCTCCGAGCTGGCCGGGCTCTCGAGCTAGGCCGAGCCGGGGAGCGCGCCGCCGCCGAGTTCCTCCGGTCACGGGGATACGAGGTGGTCGGCGCCGGCTTTCTCGCCCGACGTGGCGAGATCGACCTCATCTGCCGTCGTGGGAAAGACCTGGTCGTGGTCGAGGTCAAGACGCGCGCCGGCAGCGCTTTCGGCACACCGTTCGAGGGCGTCGGCTCGCGCAAACGCCGCGCGCTGGTGGCGGCCGCGGCCGAGTATCGGGCGCTGGCCGAGTGGCGCGGCCCCATCCGCTACGCGGTCGTCGGCGTGACGGTGAAGGACGAAGGCCGGTTCGAGGTCGAGCTGATCGAGGATCCGTTCGACTGAACCCGCCGAGTGTGCCGCCTGTTGGCTATCCAAGGCCGTTGATAGGCCACTCGCCGCACAGTCGGCGAAGGTGGCGCGTCAGCGCCAGTGCCGGTCCAGCTCCGATGCGTACTTCATGCCGATCGTGTCGGCGCTGCTCAGCAACCAGTTGTCGAGGCGTCGCGTCCCTCGCGGCCGCTCCCGCGACACGAGCAGCTCCTGCATCAACCCCTGGAGCTCGGGCTCGTTGAGGACCACGTCGTTGACAAACCTGCCCAGGAGCTTGGTCGCCCGGACCGTCGTCCGGGGCGACATGTAGACAAAGCGTGGATGCCGGCCCACGGCGATCGCTATCGACTCGACCATCTCGCTGTAGAAGATGATGTCCGGCCCCGCCGCGTCCACGGTCACGTTGTCCGTCTGCTCCGCGGCCCACGTCGCGATCTCGGCGACGTCCTCGCCCGCCACCGGCTGCAGCCTGTAGTCGCCGCGGCCAGGGATGCCCATGATCGGCAGCCGCCGCAGCAGCCACGCGATGTTGTTCAGGAGGATGTCGCCGGGTCCGAAGATCAGCGTCGGCCGAACGACCGCCCAGGCAAGGCCCGAGTCGCGCACCGCCCTTTCCGTCCGCGCCTTGCCCGCGTAATAGTCGAGCTCGGACTCCTCCGAGGGGTTGCTCACCGAGATGTGCACGACCTTGCGCACTCCCGCGTCGCGCGCGGCGCCAAGCAGGACGCGCGTGTTGGCGACCGCGTCGCCGAAGCGGACGCGCGCGTGATGGAAGCGGACCCAGTACGCGTCGTAGAGCACGTCGGCCCCGCGCAGGCTCTCGACCAGCGCGTCACGGTCGCTGAACTGCAGGGGCGCGACCTCGGCCTGGATGTCTTCGGTGCCCGGCCGGCGAGGGTGGTTGGTGAGCGTCTTCAGCCGGCGTTCCTGCGCCATCAAGCGGCGCGCGATGAAGCGGCCCGTGTAGCTGAACGCGCCGGTGACCACGTCGAACGGGCCGTCCTGCATCAGAACGGGAACCGGGTCAGGTCGTAGGCCGCGGATCCCGGCTTCACGTGGCCGCTGATCACCACGCGCGGCCGGTGTCGCACGGCCTCCGCGGGATGGACTTCGGGCCGCAGTCCGTTGAAGATCGGAAAACGAAGAGTGCCGTCCGGCGACCACTCGGAGTAGCGGATGCTGACCACGAGCTCGGGCCGCACCCAGTGGACCGGTCGCATCATGATCGGCGGCGGGTCGAGAGGGGACTCGCTGGTCGCGAGCTCCACGAGCACGTCGCGAAGCGACCGCGACGCATCGTCGTCGTAGCCGCCGCCCACCGTGCCGCACGGCAGCAGCCGCCCATCCTCGTGGTACCCGACGACCAGGGCGTCGAAGGGCTTCTCCCCCATCCAGCCGATGACCACGAAGTCGTCGGACTTGACGGCCTTGACCTTCAGCCAGAACGGGCTGCGCTGGCCCGGCACGTACGGGCTCTGCTGGTGCTTGGCGACGACGCCCTCGAGGCCGCGCTCGAGGCACGCCTCGAAGAGCTCGACGCCGTCCTCAGCGATGTGGTCCGGCACAAACAGGTGGCCACCGGCCTCCACCGCCTTGGCCAGGCGAGCACGCCGGCGGACGACGGGCTGGCGGAGAAGCGGCCGTCCTTCGAGGTACAGCGCGTCGAACGCCAGGTAGGCGGTCGGAATCTCATCGCGCATCCGCGCGCCGCCGGCCAGGCGCTGGCGCAGACGCGGGTAGTTCGGCCGGCCGTCGCTGTCGGTCGCGACCAGCTCGCCGTCGATCACGCTCCCGGGCGGGACGCGCCTGGCGGCGGCCGCGACCTCCGGCAGCTCGGCGGTCAGGTCGTTGAGGCCGCGGTCTTTCAGGTGGACCGTCCCGCCCGGGTCGCGAAACACGATGCAGCGCAGCCCGTCCCACTTGACCTCGAAGACGTACTCGGGCGAGCTGAACGGCGCCTCGGCCGACGCCGCCTGCATCGGCCGCAGCTCCATGGGGAAGCTGTCCAGCTCGATCTGGAGCTGGTCACTCTCGTGATGCACCTCGCCCAGATTAGGCGAGGCGGGCCTACGAAGCCTTACGCCGCCTCTTCGTCTCGACCGCCGGCTTCTCGCGGCTCGAGCGCTGCTTCTTCGCCTGCGCGACGGATTGGCGCAGGGCCTCCATCAGGTCCATGACCTTGGCCGGCTGCGGCGCCTCGGGGGCTTCGATCACCTCGCCCTCCATCTTGGCGCGCACGACCTTCATCACCGCCTCGCGGTACTCGTCCTTGTAGCGGGACGGGTCGAAGCTCTCGGCCAGGCTCTCGATTAGGGCCTTTGCCATCTCGAGCTCCTTGGGGTTGATCTTGATCTCGTCCTCGAGGCCTTTCAGGCCCTCGGTCGAGCGGATCTCATCCGGCCAGTGGAGCGTGTTCATGATCAGGCCCTTTCCGTTGGGGTGAAGGGCGCAGAGGTGCTCCTTGTCTCGCAGCGCGATCTTGGCGATGGCCATGCGCCCGGTCGCCTCGAGCGCGCGCTTCAGCAGGTGGTACGGCTTCTTGCCGAGCTCCTCGGGCTCGACGTAGTAGGCGCTGTCGTAGTACAGCCCCGGCTCGATGTCATCCGCGGGCACGAACTCCTCGATGTCGATCGCGTGCGCGGTCGGGAGGGGAAGGTTGTCCAGGTCCTTGTCGTCGATGAGGACGTAGCGGTCCTTGCCGATCTCGTAGCCGCGCTTGATCTCGCTGTAGGCCACCTCGTGGTCGCCCTCCGGGCACCAGCGCTTGTACGAGATGGGCGAGTTGTGCTCAGGGCACAGCTGGCGGAACGAGACCTTGGCGCTTGACTCGGTGGCGTTGTAGAGCCGAATCGGGATCGAGACCATCCCGAAAGAGACCACGCCCTTCCACATCGATCTCGGCATGGCGACGCAGTTTACCTCCTAAGTTCCTGGTTGGCTACTTTTCGTAGGCTCACCGAGGCAGCCTCCGTTCATTGGCAACACCTAGGTGCCGACGTCCCGCCTCTGCATCACAAGTATCGAGGTTCCGACGCCCACAGCGGCGAGCAGGAGCATCAGCGCCAGGTTGCGCCCGTCGACGCCGCCCAGCAGCGGCGTGCCGAACAGCTTGAAGGCCGACAGGTCCTGCACCCAGGCGGGCAGCTTGAAGATGGTCCCCAGCTCGGTGTCGAGATAGCTGGCGAACGCGAACGCTCCAAGCAAGCCGACGGCCGCGCGAGGGTTCCAGCTCGCGAGCAGCGAGCCGGCGCCCGCGAACACCAGCGCGAATGGCACGAGCATCAGCGACGCCGCGACCAGACGCGCGACGTTGAGGTCGATGCCCTGCGCGTGCGATGCGGTGAAGAGCGTCACGCCGCTGACCGCGGCGGCGATCGTGGCGACCACGACCAGGATTGCCATCCGCTCGGCAACGACCGCCGCGCGCGACACAGGCGCGCTCAGCGCCATCTCCAGGCGGCCGTCGACGTCCTCGGCCGCCCATCGCGCGACGTTCGTGATCGCCATCGCTGCGAAGAGGAGCTGGGCCACGTTGAACCACGTGTAGCCGAGGACCGCCGGGTAGAGCTGCTGGTGGACGAAGATCGAGAGGTAGGGGAGAAGGGTGGGGATCGTCAGCAGGACGTTCACGATCGTCCGGGTCAACGCCGCGAAAAAGAGCGCCAGGAGTGCCATGCCGGCGGCCCAGGCGAGCACGCCGAGCCTGCGCTCGTAGACGCCGCGAGCGATGGGTATTCGCCAGGCCGGATTTGCCGACGGCACGTAGCTCGGAGGCTTGCGGCGAGTGGGGAGGCGCATCAGCGAGGAGCCGAGATCCCTTCGCATGAATGCGATACCCGCCGCGGCGGAGGCGACCAGGCCCATGCCGAGCAAAATCAGGAAAGCCTTCGCGTCGAAACTCCCACCCGGCGGCAATGGCTGGTTCAGGTCGTAATAGCGGAAGGGTGAGAGCCACCGCCACGTCGCAAGCCAGGAGAGCTCGCGACTCAAGCTGTTGAGGAAGAACAGCGCGAGCAGGGTTGCGCCCGCGGTGGCGGTCGCGACCCCGGCCGTGGTCACCTCGGCCATGAGCAGCGAGACCCCGTAGCACGCCAGGCCCAGGGCAAGCAGCGTGCCGCATGCCTGCGCGACATGGATAAGGTCCACCGATTCGTGTCCGCTCGCGACGCCTGCGATGAAACCAAGCCCGGCCGCGGCCGACGCTCCGGCGAGGGCGATCGCGAAAGCAACGAGGCGAGAGGCGACCAGCGCAAGCCTGGACGTGCCGGTTGCCAGCGCCGACTCCACGATCCCCTTCTCTTCGTCGCCGCGCACGAATCCGGTCGCCGAGGCGAGCGCCCACACCGCAAGCAGGATCGCCAGCGAGTTGAAGCCCCGGAATTGAACATAGCCACCCACCGTGTCGGGCCGGATCGGCGGCGGAAACACGACCACTAGCTGCGCCGCGAGCGCCGACATCGTCCGGCCCAGCGCGGCTCGCTCCTGCGGGGTGTGGCCGGCGATCTGATAGAACCCGATCGTCTGGACGAGGGTGAAAGCAAACGCGGCCACAGCAAAGCCGATGAGGCCCCAGCGGCCCTGGCGGAGCGCGAAACGGACGGCGGTCACGACGTGAGCAGCCTGGTCTTCGGCTCGCTGAAGTAGCTGAGGAATATCTCCTCGAGGCTCGGCTCGGTGCTCACCAGATCCGTCACGCTCGCGTCGCGGATCGCGTGGAGGAGGGCGGCGAAGCTTCCGTGCACGTTGCATGTGAC